>JANXWI010000352.1 GCA_025351205.1 Deinococcus sp. | reverse complement strand
ACAAAACGCCGCACTGCGCCGTACATGTCGTCGCGCAGGTCTTCGTTGCGCTTCTTCTCGCGCAGGCCGGTCTCGATGGCCTCCAGCGCCACCTTCCTGATCTGGCCCTCCAGTTCGCGGTTGCTCTTCACGAAGCCGCGCGACACGATGTCCACGTGCGGCGCAGCGCCCAGCAGCGCCGTGACCACCAGCACGCCCTCCTGGCTCATGCCGATGCGTTCCATCATGATGTCGTCGCCCACGTCGCCCACGCCCAGGCCGTCCACGTACAGCGCGCCTGCGGGCACGGTGCCGGTGACCTTGAACTCGTCCTCGGTCAATCTCACCACGTCGCCGTTCTTGGCGACCAGCGTGCGGCGCGGCGGCTGCGGAATGGTCTGCGCGATGCGGGCGTGGTTGAGCTGGTGGCGCGGCTCCCCGTGCCAGGGCAGGAAGAACTTGGGCCGGGCGAGGCGCAGCACCGTCAGCAGCTCCTCCTGGCTGGCGTGGCCCGAGGCGTGAATCTTGTAGTTGGGCGGGTAGAACACGTCCGTTCCAATTTCGTACAGCTTGTTGATGATCAGGTTGACGGGTTCCTCGTTGCCGGGAATCGGGTTGCTGCTCAGGATCACGCTGTCGCCGCGCTTGAGAGCGATCTTAGCGTGCATGCCCAGGGCCAGCCGCCACAGCACGCTCATCGGCTGGCCCTGGCTGCCGGTACACAGGAACAGAATCTGCGAGTCCTGCAACTCGCCCACCTCGTCGCTGGTCAGCAGCGGCTGGGCGAATTCCATGTAGCCCAGCGCCTCGGCGATCTGCGAGTACTTGACCATGCTGCGGCCCTCGATCACCACGCGGCGGCCATGCTTCTCGGCGATCTTGATGATGTTCTGCAACCTATGGACCTGCGAGGCAAACGTACTGACGAACACCCGGCCCCGGCACGAAGCGATCAGCGCGTCGAGGTTCTGCGCCACCTCGGCCTCGCTGGTGGTGGTGCCCTGGCGCTCGGCGTTGGTGCTGTCGCTGATCAGCAGCAGCACGCCTGCGTCTCCGGCCTTCTGGATGCGTTCCAGGTCGCTGGGCTGGCCGTCGGTGGGGTGCGCGTCGAGCTTGAAGTCGCCGGTGTGGATCACCTGCCCGACGGGCGTGTGCAGGATGTAGCCCAGGTTGTCGGGAATGGAGTGGGTCATGCGGAAGAACTCCACCACGAAGTGCTGCCCGATGCGCACCGTCTCACCCGCCTTGATCTCGACCAGGTCGGTGTCCACTTCCTTGACGCCGTACTCGCTGAGCTTCTCGCGTACCAGCCCCAGCGTGAGCGACGCGCCGTACACCGGCACGCGCGGCAGCCGGGGCAGGATGTACGGCAATCCCCCGATGTGGTCCTCGTGGCCGTGGGTCAGCACCCAGCCCTTGATCATTCCGGCGTTCTGCTGAAGATAATCGATGCGCGGCACGATCAGGTCCACGCCCGGTTGCAGCGAGTCGGGAAAGGCCAGCCCGCCGTCGACCACCATGATCTCGTCGCCGAAACGGTAGGCGAACATGTTCTTGCCGATCTCGCCCATGCCGCCCAGCGGAATAACCTCGAGGTGGCCTTTTCCAGTCTCAGTCTTCGTTTCGGTCTTGCTCATGTATAAATCTCCCTGCCGCTCAATCGTGCGGCCTGCACGTCAATGACCGTGCGAATGCGGTGCGGTATGACTTGCAGTTGTGTCGTTTTCCGGCCAGCCCAGAACACCTGTTCGGAGGCAGAAAGACGCAGTCAACACAGAGTATCACGGGAACGCCGGGTGGACAGCCGACACGGTGGGCGGCCAGAAGGTCTTCGGCATCCGGGTCACCGGGCGAGATCAGACAGGTCGGACCGGGCGAGAGTTGGCATGGACGTGCAGGTGAGCCTGTGTATGTAGGCTCCTGTTCGATATGAAATTTCTCACATTCCTCAGGTCTGATAGGGTGTGACCCGCCCCTCTGCCGCCTGGACCTCTCGCCTCTGCCGCCTTCTGTTCACTGTTTTTGCCCTCGGCGGAATGCTCCGGGGTGCGGCCAGCGCCCAGGCCTGGCTGCCGGAGCCGCTCCAGATCGTCGCCAGCACCTCCGAGCAGGCCGCGCGGCTGGCCCCGCCCTGGCAGGCCGCCGGGTTCCGGGTCCAGAGCGCCACGCCCGCCGAGTTCCGGGCGGCGGGGCCGGGCGGTTACTGGTGGGTGACTGCCGACGCCGCCGAGGCACTCGGCCCGGAGGCCATAACGGCGCGCCTCAAGGCGGGCGCGAAGGTGCTTCTCGACGGTGAAAGCCGCGCCAGCACCGCGCTGCTGAAACTGCGGCCCAGCGGCGCAGTAGGGCGGCGGGCACAGATGAGCGGCGTCCTGCTCGCCTGGGACGGCGACGTGGCCGGGCTGCGTCCGGACGTGCCGGGAACGGTGCTGGCGACGACAGTGCCGGCGAGTAGCATGCCGGGCAAAACAGCGCCGAAGGGGACTTCGCAGGCGGCCACCGATCAGGGCACTCCGGCGCTGTTTCAGGCCGGGCCGCTGCTGTGGTCGCTGCCGCGCCTCGATCAGGGGCTGGGGGTGCGGCGGCTGCCTTACCTGCCGCAGGTGCTGCACGAACGCTGGGGCCTGGACGCCCAGGCCGAACGCCACGACCTCGACCTGTACGTCGATCCCGACCTGCTGACCGGCAAGGTGGCGCTGCCGGAACGATTGCGCCAGTGGAAGCAGAGCGGCGTGCGGCGCGTGTATCTGGCGGCCTGGAAGGAAGACCAGACGCGCGGCTACCGCTACGATTACCCGGGTTTCGTGAAGGCGGCGCAGGCGGCGGGCCTGGAGGTCTACGCCTGGCTGGCGTGGCCCAACGTGACGCTCGGGTTCTGGAAGCAGCACCCGGACTGCCGCGAGGTCACGGCGCTCGGCCAGCCCGCCCGCATCTTCTGGCGCGAACACGTGGCTCTGGAAGTGCCGCGCTGCTTCGATCTGGCCTGGGCCGCGACCAGCAAGCTGCTGACCAGCGCCCCGTTTGACGGTGTGAACGTGGCCGAGCTGTATTTCGAGTCCCCGGTGGCCGGAAGGGCCGACCCCTCCACCTACACCCCGATGCACCCGGAACTTCGCAAGGCGTTTGCCGTCCAGAACGGCTTCGATCCGCTGTCACTGTTCCAGAAGGGCAGCAAGCTGGCCGCCGACACCGCCGCCTGGGCCACCTGGACGCTCTACCGCGAGACCCTGCTGACCGACCTGCACGCGAAGCTGCTGGCACGGCTGCACACCGTACCTGCCGGAAAGCGCCTGATGGCCACACTGATCGACAACCGCCTGGACCCGGCCCTCAGCACGCCCCTGGGCCAGCACATCGGGCTGAACGTGGGCGCGGTGCTGGCGCTGCGGGCGGCCACGCCCTTCGAGGTGCAGATCGAGGACCCCTACCTGTTCTGGGCCAGCGATCCGGCCCGCTACGCCCGGTTGCCGGGCCTGTACCCGGAGGTCGAAACGGGCGGGCTGCTGCTCGACATCAACGTGGTGGACCGCGACACCTGGCCCAGGGGGCTGGTCACCCGGCGACTGGGCGGCTTCGAGTTCGATCAGGCCGTCTCGGCAGCCGGAATCATGGGCGCGTCGGTGGCGCTGTATGCCGCCAGCACCGTGCTGGACGCCGACCTCAGCTGGGCGCGTTTTGCCCTGGCCGGACAGAGCGTGCAGCTTCAGGAGGGGGCCATTCTGGCCGGACAGGCCGGGCAGATTCAGACCCGCAGCGTCACGCCCTTCTGGCTGCGGCTGGCCCGTGACGCCCGCAGCGTGACCATCGACGGCCAGCCCGCGCCGCTGAGCAGTCCCCGTCTGATCGCCGTTCCGGCTGGCTCACACGCGCTGCAACTGCGCTGAAAGGCGACGGGCACAGCTGCAAAAATGCCCCTCTTCGCCGTTTCATGGGTCCTGGCCTACAGAGACGCGCTAAGATGAAGATGTGAGCAAGCAACGCATTCTTGTGGTCGAGGACGACCTCGACATCGCCAACGTCCTGCGCATGGACCTCGAAGACGCCGGGTTCGAGGTCCATCACGCCGACGCGGCCATGACCGGGCTGATCAAGGCCCGTGAACAGAACCCCGACCTGATCCTGCTGGACCTGGGCCTGCCCGACTTCGACGGCGGCGACGTGGTGCAGCGGCTGCGCAAGAACAGCAGCGTGCCCATCGTGGTGCTGACCGCCCGCGACACCGTGGACGAAAAGGTGCGGCTGCTGGGTCTGGGGGCCGACGACTACATCATCAAGCCCTTTCACCCGGAAGAACTGCTGGCCCGCGTCAAGGTGCAGCTGCGCCAGCGCGGCAGCGAGGCCCTGACGCTGGGCGACCTGGAACTCGACCCGCAAAAGAGATTGGCCCGCTACAAGGAAGACGAGCTGCGGCTCTCGCCCAAGGAATTCGAGATTCTGGCCCTGCTGATCCGGCAGCCGGGGCGGGTCTACTCGCGCCTGGAGATCGGGCAGGAGATCTGGCAGGGAAGATTGCCCGAGGGCAGCAACGTGGTAGACGTCCACATGGCGAACTTGCGGGCCAAGCTGCGCGACATGGAGGGCTACGGCCTGCTGCGCACGGTGCGCGGCGTCGGGTACGCGCTGCGGGGCTGAAAGATACGGGCCGGATTTCCCCGTCAGCGCACTGGCAGGGCTGAGCGTTCCTGAATCTTCTCCAGCCACGCGGGCGCGTCCTGGTCTGCGGGGTCGCGGCGCATGAAGCCCTGGCAGATCAGCTGGGCGTTGGCCCAGTCGCCCAGGCGCAGACCGTACTCGGTGCGTGCCCAGACCAGCTGTTTCAGCCCGGCCAGCCGGGCCGCACGCTGCTCCTGAAGCCACTCGCCGCCCTCGTGGTGTGGCAGAAACGGCCCGGCGTACAGGTGCAGGGCGCGGCTCACGTCCTGCATCCAGAGCGCCTGATCGAGGGCCGCCGTGTCGAGGTGCAGGGGCAGGTCGGCGCTGAGCCGGTAGCGTCTGTCGCGGTAGGGTCCACTGACCACGACGGCCTCCGCGCCCAGTTCCCGGCGCAAGGCGTGCATCGCCAGCTTGACGGCGCTCAGGGCCGCCCCCGGCGCACGGTCCGGGTACAGGGCCAGCTGGACCTCGTGCCGGGTGCTGCCCGGCTGCATGTGCAGAAACACCAGCAGCGGAATCGCCGCCCGCAGCGGCAGAGTCTGGCCCTGGCGCGTCACCCGCTGGTCACCGAGCGTCACCACGAGCAGCGGCGCGGCCTTGCGGCTGAGGGTGTCGGCGGCCTGCATCACGGCCTGAACGTAGGGGGCCAGCCGTACGTCATGACTGGCCTCTTCCAGCAGAGCGTGATGCGACTCGACCAGCGCCCGCAGTGAGCGCCGCTCCTGAAGCCTCAGCAGGCGCGGCAGGGCGTCCTGCAACTGGGCAGACACCTTTGCAGGCTCTCCGGCAGCGGCGTGGCAGGCGGCCAGACCGAGCCGCGCGCCCAGTTCGTCCAGCGGGCGGCCCAGACGGGCAAACTGCTCACGCGCGGCCTCCAGCCTGTGCTCTGCCTGTGCCAGGTCACGGCGCTGGAGCGCGGCCCGGCCCTCGGCGGCCCACAGCTGGGCGCCTTGCAGCGGCACGCGGGCCAGCTCCGCGATCACGCCGACATGACGGTCAATCTGGCTGGCTGAGTGCCGGTTCGGGGCCACGCTGGCGGGCACGTCTGCACCCGTGTGGTCTGCATCCAGGCTGTCTGCGCCCGTCTGTGCGGCCATCAGAGCGTCTGCCCGCAGCAGGTGCAGCCTGCCCAGCGCCCCGGGATCACGCAGCGAGGTCGCCAGCACCAGGGCCGCCTGAAGTTGCGGTTCGAGCAGCGCCCACTCGCTCCTCAGGACGTGGCGCTCGCAGAGCAGGAGCATCCAGGCCAGCCGGGTACGGACCGTGCCTTCCAGCAGCAGCAGCGCCTCCAGTTCGCCCAGGGCCGCCTGCACCCCAAGGTCGTCGCCTCGCAGGTCCAGAGACCAGGCCAGCAGCAGCAGCGCCCGCCCGCGCGGCCCCGGATCGGGGGCGGTGTTCAGCACCGTCATGGCGACCCGCAGCAGACGCTCGGCGCGGCTCAGGTCGCCGCCCAGCAGGCTGATCTCGGCCAGGGTCACGGCCACCTGCCCGGCCTCCTCTTCCTCACCCTGGGCCAGAAACAGTTGCGCCACTGCCTGCGCCTGCTCTGCCAGCAGGTCAAGGGATACGCCCGCTGCTGCCGGGTCCAGGGCCATGCGGACCAGCAGATGCCGGGCACGGGCCGCATGCAGACCGGACGGCCCACCGGGCAACTCAGGCGCGGCGCTGGGCAACGTGGGAATGAAACCGTGCAACGCGGGCATGAAACTGTGCAACCACCGGGCGGCCTCGGTGCTGCGCCCGGTTTCGTACAGCACCTCGGCGTATTCGGTGGCGGCGACCTGCACGCCCAGCAACGAGGCCCGCAGCAGATGAAGCTCGGCGGCGTCGTAGCGGGCGCAGCGCAACTCGGCGCGCCCCAGCAGGCAGAGTTCCTCGGGCGTCAGGTCCATCTGGCCTTCCAGCTCGGCCAGCATGATCCCGAACTGCCCCAGTCCAAACGCCACCTCACCCCGAGTTGTCATGTCTTCATGAGTCTAGAGTTTAGGAATCGGTTTGTCTGCTCACCTGACACTCAGACCACAGTTTGCATAAGGGATGAGCAGGAAACGTCGTCTCAGAGGGCAGATGGCCCGGAGGGAGGCTGACCAGCCGCCCAATCGGTTTGAATCGGTTTGTTGGCGAGGAGGGTCATAGCCGCTGTAAAACAGGCTTCTGACTGCTCCCAGAGGCGGCCTAACCGATTCCAAACCGATGGCTCTGTACAGTCGGGTCAGCTCGGCGGTGAAACCCAGGGATGTGGCCCGGGGTGGGCGTGTTCGGGCGCTTCTGGGGGGAACTATGACTGGAAAAAGGGTAAATCGGCTGCCATCCACTCCTTACCTTGCTGGCCTGACGCTGGCTCTGATGCTTGCTGCCTGCACACAGCCGGGGCAGCCACAGGCTCAGGGAGACGCGACGCTGCCAGCTGTAGAAGTGGTCAACACGCCTGCTGTTCAGACGCCCTCCCGGCCTCCAGCACCTGTTCAGATTGCCGCTGACGTGCCCCATACGCTCTCAATGCAGGTCAGCAGCAGGGTCATGGGCACTACAGGAAGCAGCAACCACAGCTACAATACCCAGCTGTACTGGCTGGGCAAAGATGTACGCGCCCGGATCGAGATTCCTGGCAGCGCTTACCCGGACCAGCAGGGCCGTTTGCTGTACCTGGATTACGCCACCAAAAAGGCCAGCGTGTACTTTGCGGCCAGCCGTCAGCCCGACCCGGCGGCCAACAAGGGGACGGTTGCCAGCATCACCGCGCAGTTTGCCGGTACCAACTTTGCAAGCGTTCTGCCAGCTAACGGTGCAGGCAAGGTGTCTGCCCAGCAGGTGCTGACTCAGCTTAGAGCGCTGGGATTCCAGGCCAGCACACAGCCGGGCATCAGTGCACTGGGCCGCCCGGCCATGACCCGCCTGAGCCGCAGCCAGACGATGGGCGACCACCTTCAGACCAGCACTGCCGATGTCAACCCGGACACTGGAACACTGACCCACATCACCAACACCGACACGAAACCAGACCTGATGACCAGCACAGTTTCTGACTTGACTTACACGAGCGTACCCGGCCTGGATAACCCCATTCCGACCACCATTGACACCAGCATACGGAGTGAGCGGCTGGGCAGTTCCCGCGTGCCAATTGTTCAGATGCCTGTTTCAACGCAGACCATTCCCGAGGGTCAGGAACTGGTGCTTAAACCCGGCGAATTTATTGCGGCGAGCGCCCCGAAGTTTGGTGAGGGAAGTTTTGATCCCAATGTCGTTGTGCTGAGGGAAAAAACTGTGCTGAGCAACATTCAGGTCGATCAGCAGACGGCTGCCAACTTCGTGGAGGGCAACTGATATGGTCCGCATCCCCCGCTGTATTGCGTTGAGCGCCGCGCTCGGCTTTGCTACCGTGCCCGGCGCACAGGCCGTGAACTTTTTCTTCGAGCACGGCCTGACCTCCGATCCGGCATCAGGATTTGGCGTTTCCGGTAACCAGTGCGTGAATGATAATAACCACCATGAAAACAATGTCTATGGAACTGCCTGCCAGCTCTTTCTTCCATATGGACAGGTCACGGGCCTGTACCACAATGGAAATGACGCCACGATGCAGACCACCATTCCTGCTCAGTCCGCGTCTTTGGCAACGGCCATCAATTCAAGCGGTGCCAGTGCCGATTACGTGCTTATCGGTTCCAGCCAGGGTGGCCTACGTTCGCGGTATGTGACTCAGACGCCAGGGGTGCTTTCGGACGCCGCTAGAAATCATCTAAAAGCCATCGTGACCTTTGACACCCCGCACAATGGCGCTTTGATCGCTCAGAATGTAGTGCCTTATTTGAGCGGTATTGACACAGAAATTCGCATTTCAACTCTAAACTTTCTCAATTTAAAAAATATCCTCAGCAGTGTACCAGAAGCTAGAGATGTAGGTGATCTGGCATCAAGAACAGGAAACGAGCCGGGCCTATTAGATATAAGACCAGGTAGTAATTTCTTAAATCAATTAAATGGCGTTGATTGCCGTTGGGTGACAAAAACCAGAATGGTGGGTCCACGTGGGGAACGTGAGGAAGAACTCTATTTGGTCCTGATCTGTAACCAGAACCAAAATTTCCCTAAAATTCCAGCGCAGACTGCTCTGGTAAGTGTGGTGGGCACGGCCACCCAAAGGGCCGATGCGACAGGCGAAGGCAACACTCTAGAGGCATATGTCTGGGGCGGAGGTTCTTCCACTGATCTACGTGGCATACTAGGCAACTACTCTAATATTGCAGCTGCGGCAGGAGTGGGTAGTTGCGTGGAACTATGACCGCCATGGAGTCGGCAGGACGACGGTGCCGAGGAGCCGCAGGACGCTCCAGACCGTGTCCGTGATCCCGATCGCCATCGCTGGCGTCCGCTTTGCATATAGACGCCGTCCTACAGGCT
>JANXWI010000342.1 GCA_025351205.1 Deinococcus sp. | reverse complement strand
TCAGCATCGGTGTCTCCTGATCGAGAGGCGAACGGGGCGATACAACTGGGCACAACTGGGCAGGCAGCGGGTTGAGTGTCGTTGCGCTCGGAGCGGCCTGTCAGACCGGAATGGGCGTCTTGGTGGTCTCGTTCACGGGCGTCAGGGCGGCGTTGTCCTGCTCGCCCGTGCGAATACGAATCACCCGGTCCAGGGTCTGCACGAAGATCTTGCCGTCGCCGACCTCGCCGGTGCGTGCGCCCGCCTGAATGGCCGCGATGGCCGCCTCGACGAAGGGTTCCGAGACGGCCATCTTGAACTCGACTTTTTCGCGGAACTCGACCATCACGCGCCTGCCCCGGTAGTGTTCGATCACTTCCTGCTCACCGCCGTGCCCGCTCACCTTGGAGAGTGTCAGGCCGCTGATGCCCGCCTGAAACAGCGCCTCTTTGACCTGTTGCACGCGCTCTGGACGCACGACTGCCGTGATCAGCTTCATCTTCTGCCCCTCCTTCTGGTTCTCCCCGCGCCGCCCAGCGCCGCCGATGCGGATGAGCGGCGTATGGCCGGACGCCTTACGTTAACCGAATGCATTGCACACTGTCAATTCAGAACCGACCATTTGACTAGATTTGAGTGCACAAAATGCGGATTTTGACCTTCTGGGTTGTCCGGTTGCGAAAATTCGATCCCTGTTGTTCAAACTTTCGTCGCCGCATCGTTCTGTGGTGGCCTGTGTGTAGGCCGGATCCCGAAACCCGGCTCCGCAGATAATCTGGAGTCCCTTCCCGCCTGCTTCCACCCCCGGGCAGGAAGCGGATGACCACGCCAGCCCGCATCAGGACGCTCCGCTGGCTGGTCGGATGGCCGCCCCGTCAGATCAACTGGAATCCGTGCACAAAAAGAGTGGACGGCCCATTCACAAGGCCGCCCACCCTCTACATTCAACCCGCTACATCCAGCGTTTGCGCCGTTTGTAGCTTTTTACGTCTCTGAAGCTCTTGCGCTGGCCGTGGGCGGTGACGCCCAGGTAGAATTCCTTGACGTCCGGGTTATCGACCAGCTCGCTGCTCCTGCCTTCCAGCACGATCTTGCCGCCTTCCATCACGTAGCCGTAATCGCTGTTGCGCAGCGCCACGTTGGCGTTCTGCTCGACCACCAGCACGCTCAGGCCGGTTTCCTGGTTGATGCGCCGCACGTTCTCGAAGATCTCGGCCACCAGCATCGGGGCCAGTCCCAGGCTCGGCTCGTCGAGCAGCAGCACCTCCGGGTGGGTCATCAGCGCCCGCCCGATGGCCAGCATCTGCTGCTCCCCGCCCGAGGTGTAGCCCGCCTGCTTGCCGCGCATGGTCTCCAGCTTCGGGAAAAACGCGTAGATGCGCTCCAGATCGGTCTTCCAGTTGCCCTTGCCCAGCGCCGCGCCCGCCCGCAGGTTGTCCTCGACGCTCAGGTGTTTGAACACCCGGCGGCCCTCGGGCACCATCACCACGCCGCCGCGCACCACCTCGGTGCCGGGCAGGGTTTGAATGTCGCGCTCACGGTAGCGGATGGTGCCGCTGCTGACCTTGCCGTTTTCAGACCTGAGCAGGCCGCTGATGGCCCGCAGCGTGGTGGTCTTGCCCGCGCCGTTGGTGCCCAGCAGGCTGGTGATGCTGCCCGCCGGAACCCGCAGGCTCACGCCGCGTAACACCTGCACCACGTCGTGATACACCACTTCCAGGTTGTTGATGTCGAGGTCTCCGGCCACACTCCTGCCTGCTGAAGTCGTGCCTGGGGAAGCCAGGGTGCCGGGCCGGGCGGCGGTGCTGGGTGGGGTCGCGGTCATGAAGACTCCTGGGGTGAGGTGAAGCGTGACAGGTGGGCGGTGAGGACGGCCCCTGCACAGGTAGCTCGGGCGCCCGTACTCGGCTGTCCCCACGTTCTCCAGGCCGCACGCCACAGGCCCTTCCTGAACGTACTGGCTGAAGCTTACTGAGGCGGGTGAACGAGGCGGAACAGGTTGCTCTTGAAGGGGCTGCTGATGGCCTTGAAGTTGCCCGTGGCGTCGGCTTGCAGGTAGCGCAGGCCCTCGGCGCCCACGTGGTCTGTCTTGGTGAAGATGACCGGACTGACCGTGAAGCCGGGGTCGAACGCCTTGCTGCCGTTGAAGGTCAGCAGCGCGTCGTAGACGCTCAGGTTGGTCACAGCGCCCTTGGCGGCGGCTCGCCGGATGGCCTCGACGGCAATCGCGGAGGCGGTCATGCCCGAGGTGTAGTGCACGCTCTGGATGGTGGCAGCGCTGCGTCCGAACTGCGCCCCGATCTTCTTGACCAGGATCATGCCGGGTTGGGTGGCCTCGTCCGACAGGTAGTAGCTGGTGGCCCAGATGAAGTCCTTGGCTGCCGATCCGGCAAGGCGCGTCAGGTCCTCGCCGCCGGTGTAGTGCGCGCCCATGAACTGTATCTTGCCGAGCAGGTTCAGGCGCTGGGCGTCTTTCAGGATGTTGGCGACGGGGCCGGCGGTGTTCTGGTTGACCACGTACTGGATGCCTGCGGCCTCGAACCTCTTGAGCAGCGCGGTGTTGTCGAGGTTGTTCGCGCCGACCTCCTGCACGTCCACGATGGTCAGGCCCAGGCGGGCGGCGGCCTTGCGGGCGTCGTCCACCGGCGCGCGCCCAAACGGGCTGGGGTTCACGACCAGCGCGATCTTGGCCTTGCGGTCCTTCTTGGCGATGTATTCCAGCAGGGACACGACCTGCTCGGAGTAGCTGCTGATCGGCAAAAAGACGTACTGACCGTTGGGCGAGTCGATGTTGCCGATGTGAAAGGTGCCCATGATGCTGGGGGTCTTGGTCTCCTGAATGGTCGGCTTGAGCTGCAAGGTTGCGCCCGTCGAGTAGCCCAGGAACAGCGGCGCGCCCATGTTGCCCACGTAGTCTTCAAAGTTGCGCTGGGTGTTGGCGTTGATGTACTGGTCGTCGCGGGCGATGCAGTTCAGCTTGTAGCCGGGCACCAGCCCCGCCGCGCTGGCGTACTTGCAGTAGTCTTCCGCGCCCGCACCGTAGTTGATGCCTGCGTCGGAGGTCGGGCCGGTGATGGCGCCCGACCAGCCCACGGTCACGGTCTTCTGGGCGGCGGCGAGCGACAGCGTACTCAGGGCCAGCAGGGCGAGCGTTCTTTTCATATTGGTCATGGAAGCCTCCAGAGGCATGGGTGGATGGAGATGTTTGCGGATCGTCGGTCAGAGGCGGGGCGAAGGCGGGCGGCGCGGTCAGGAAGGGCGGTTCGGAGCGGGATGGACCGAGGCCCTGGAAGTGGTTGACGTAAAGGTGTCTGAACGGTCTGGATTGGATGGTCGGAACTGAACATCTGTGACTGGGCATTTGATTCAGAAGAGAGTGTCAGAATCTCTACGGACAGCCTAGGATTTGTACGGCCAGCGCGTCACGTACTGGCGCAGCTTGTCCCACCAGCTTGCCAGGCCGTGCGGCTGGAACATCAGAAACAGCATGATCGCCAGTCCGAACGACAGCGGGCGCAGGGCGGTGGCCACGTCCACGCCGCTGGGAAACAGGTTCAGCCCGCCCAGCCAGTTGGCGACCTGCTCCATCACGCGGTCTAAGCCGATGATGAAGGCCGGGCCGAAGACGCTGCCGGGAATGCTGCCCAGCCCGCCCACAATGGTCATGGCGAGCACCTTGATGCCCACGTCCAGGCCGTAGTCCTCAATCACCACGCTCTTGGAGAAGTAGGCCAGCAGCACGCCTGCCACGCCCGCGTAGAAGCTGCCGAGCATGAAGCTGGTCAGCTTGGCGGTGGCCGGGTTGATGCCCATGGCGGCGGCGGCCCGGTCGTTGTCGCGGATGGCGATCAGGCTGCGCCCGTGCTTGCCGCGCAGCACGTTGCGCCACACCAGCACCAGAAACGCCAGAATCGGCAGGATCAGGTAGTACCAGAACAGGTTGTGCGTCAGGAACGAGTCGCGGAACCCGAAGATACTCACGGCGGGCGCGGGAATGGCTCCGCCCTGGGCCAGCAGCCGCGAGTGTCCCACGCCCCAGGTGAAGATTTCCTGAAAGGCGAGGGTGGCCACCGCCAGATACAGGTGCTTCAGGCGCAGGCTGGGCAGCCCCACGATGCCGCCGATCAGGGCCGCGCTCAGACCCCCGAACAGCAGCGCGAAAAACAGGTTGAGGTTGAAGGCGTTGGCGGCGACCACGCCCGCGTAGGCCCCCACGCCCATGAAGGCCCCCTGGCCCATGTTGATCAGCCCGGTGTAGCCGGTGGTGATGTTCAGGCCGAGCGCGGCGATGCCGAAGATCATGATCAGGTCGAAGTCGCGCAGCATGGTGCGCGGAGTGATCAGCGGCGCGAGCAGCAAGGCCACGAGCAGCAGCACAATCCAGATCAACTCCTTGCGGTTGGCGAAGATGCCCTGGTCCTGGCGGTAGGTGGTCTTGTAGTTTCCGGTCTGGGACATGCGGGTGGCGGGCATCAGCGAACGCTCCAGTGGGGAATGTGGGGGTTACACACGCTCGATCTCCTTGGTGCCGAACAGGCCGTAGGGTTTGACCAGCAGCACCACCAGCAGCACCGCGAACGGCAGCACCGCGCCCGTGCCGCCGCCCGGCACCAAGGTGTCGAGGTACCCCGACGCCAGGTTCTCGACGATGCCGATGATGATGCCGCCCACCACCGCGCCCAGCACGCTGTCCAGGCCGCCCAGAATCACCACCGGGAAAACCTTCAGCCCGATGCCCGCCAGTCCGGCCAGGCTCAGGCCCGACTTGAGGCCCAGGATCAGGCCCGCCGCCGCCGCCGAGAGGCCCGCTGCCGCCCAGGCCAGCGCAAACACCCGCTGCACGCTGGTGCCCACGCTCATGGCGGCCATCTGGTCGTCGCTCACCGCCCGCATCGAGACGCCCATGGTGGACTTGTTGAAAAAGTAGGTGAAGCCGCCCAGAAAAATAAGGGTGGCCGCCACCGCGAACAGCTCGGCGCTCGACAGGCTGATGCCCGCGAAGCTGATGCTGCCGGTAAAATTGACCGGATACGAGTTGTTGCTGCTGGCGTAGGGCGTCAGGTACATCAGGCCGTCGAGCACCGAGGCCAGCCCGATGGTCACCATGATCACGCTGATGATCGGCTGCCCGACCATCCGTCGCAGGAAAAAGCGCTCGATCACCACGCCCAGGAAGAAGGTGAGCGTCATGGCGATCAGGGCCGAGAGCCAGAAGTTCAGCCCGCGCTGCGTCAGCGCCAGCGCGATGAAGGCCCCCACCGCGATCAGTTGCCCGTGCGCGAAATTGATGACCCGGCTCGACTTGTAGATCAGCACGAACCCGAGCGCGGCCAGCGCGTAGATGCAGCCGGTGACGACGCCTGCGGCCAGCAGTTGAAAGAGTAGGCTCATGCGAAGCTCCTGGCTGCCGGGGCAGCAGAGTGGTCTGGCACGCTCGCCGCGTCCAGATGGTGCAGGGTGATGGTCAGCTCCTGGGTGGTCTTCTGCCCGTCGCCGTACTCGACCTGGGCGCTCAGGGCCACCTTGCCGTCTCCACGTTTCAGTCCGGCGATCAGCGGGGCGAAGCGCGAGGTCAGCACGCTGCGGCGCACGGTTCCGGTGCGGGTCAGCTCACCGTCGTCGGCGTCGAGCGGCTTGTACAGCAGGGCGAAGCGCACGATCTGCTGCTCGCTGCTCAGGTCAAGGTTGGCGGCCTGCACCTCGGCCCGGATCAGTGCGGCCACCTCGGGGCGCTGCGACAGGTCGGCGAAGGTGCTGTAGGCCAACCGCTTGCTCTCGGCCCAGCTGCCCACCGCGCCCGCGTCCAGGGCCAGCAGCGCGGTGGGGGCGTCCTGATCCTCGGCCAGCACCAGCGCCTCGCGGATGTACGGCGAGAGTTTCAGGCGGTTCTCGCTGCGCTGCGGCTCGACCACCTGCCCGCCCACGGTGCGGCACAGCTCGTCGGCCCGGCCCCGCACACTCAGGTGCTGGCTGCCGGAAGTGAGCTGCGCCACGTCGCCGCTGTGCAGCCAGCCGTCCCGCCAGCGCTCGGCACTGGCCGCGTCGTCGCCGTAGTAGCCGCCGCTCTGCCAGGGCGCGCGCAGCAGCAGCTCGCCGCTCTCGCTCAGGCGGGTCTCGGCCCCGGGCAAGGCCTGGCCCACCGTGCCGCTCCTGACATCGCCGTCGCGCTGCATGTGCGACAGCCCCAGCGACTCGGCCTGGCCGTAGGCGGCCTTGAGGTTCACGCCCAGCGCGTGAAAAAACGAGGTCAGCTCGGGGCTGAGCGCTGAACCCGTGACGTAGGCGCGGCGCAACCTGAGCAGGCCGCTCCTGTCGAGTACCGGGCGCGTGAGCAGCGCCGCTGCGAGCTGGCGGCTCAGCCTGCCCCCGGCGCTGGGCGGCTGCCCCCCCAGCCGGGCGGTAGCGGCCCGCTGGCTGCCGCGCAGCAAGGCTCCCGACACGGCCCGGTTCAGGCGATAGCTGCCGTTCATGCGCCGCAGCAGCGCTGTGCGCAGGTCTTCCCAGATGCGCGGCGGGGTGTACATGACGTGCGGCCCCAGCTCGGCCAGATCGGTCATGGCCGTTTCGCTGCTCTCCGGGAAATTGACGGTCAGGCGCGACTGGAGCGCCACCGACACGCTCATGATCTGTTCGCCGCTCCAGGCCAGCGGCAGGAAGCTCAGGTAATCATCGCCGGGCCGCAGCGGATCGACCTCCAGCAGCGCGTGGCCCAGGCTCAGCAGCTGGCGGTGCGTGACCGTCACCGCGCGTCCGGTGGGCGTGTGGCTGCTGGTGCCGCTGCTCAGCGTCAGGTGGGCCAGGTCGTCCGGGCCGCCCTGGGCCAGCAGCGCCCCGAAGCTGCCGTCGTGCTGCTCGCGCCCCAGCTGCCCCAGCGTCTCGAAGGTCAGCAGCAGCCCGTTTCCGGCGTGCTTTCTCATGCCGCGCCCCTGGCCGTAGACGACCCGCCTGAGAGGATGCGCGGCCTGCAATTCCAGCAGCTTGTCCACCTGCTCCTCACCCTGCACGATGGCCCAGGTGGCCCCGGTGAGCGCCAGCACCTCGGCCACCTCGCGCGGGGTCATGGACGGGTAGATGCCCACGCTCACGCCGCCCGCCGCCTGCACCCCCAGCTGCGCGTACAGCCACAGCGGGGTGTTCTCGCAGATGATCGCCACCCGTTCGCCGCGCTCCAGGCCCAGGGCGCGCAGCCCCAGTGCCGTGACCTGCACCTGTTCCAGATACCCGGCGTAGCTGACCTCGTTCCACAGGCCGTACTGCTTGTGCCGCAGCGCCACCTCTGTCGGGTGCGTCTGGGCCAGCGAGGCCAGCAGGCCGGGAACGGTGGGCGCCGCATTCGGGGCTGCGTTCGGGGCAGCGCTCACGCCGTCACCTGCCCGGCGCTGGCCTGATCTGAACTGGCCTGATCTGAACTGGCCGGATCAGAGGCGTCATGGCCCGACCCCACGCCCGTGTACGCCTCGATCACGCGCGGGTCGGCACTCACCTCGGCGGGGGTGCCGCCCGCGATGCGCACGCCGAAGTCGAGCACGTACACCCGGTCTGAAATGTCCATCACCACGCCCAGGTCGTGTTCGATGAGAACTACCGTCACGCCCTGTTCCTCTCTGATGTCGAGAATGAAGCGCACCATGTCTTCTTTTTCCTCGACGTTCATGCCCGCCATCGGCTCGTCGAGCAGCAGCAGCTGGGGCTGGAGCGTCAGGGCGCGGGCCACCTCGACCCTCTTTTGCACGCCGTAACTCAGGGTGCCCACCGGGGCGCGGCGGTAGGCCTGCAACTCCATGAAGTCGATGATCCGCTCCACATACGCCCGGTTCTCGGCCTCGATGCGGCTGGCCTTGCCATAGAAGATCGCGCCCGACAGCAGCGAATACTTGATGTGGGTGTGGCGGGCCAGCAGCAGGTTTTCCACCACCGTCAGGCCACGGAACAGCTCCAGGTTCTGGAAGGCCCGCGCGATGCCAAAACCCGTCACCACGTTGGGTGCGGCGCGGCCCAGCTCGTGCTCGCCAAATCTGATGCTGCCCTTGGTCGGGTGGTAAAAGCCGCTGATGCAGTTGAGCAGGCTGGTCTTGCCAGCGCCGTTGGGGCCGATGATGGAAACAATTTCATGTTCCGGTACGTGCAGCGAGACGCCACTCAGGGCATTGACCCCGCCGAAGGTGAGCGTGACATTCTCGATATTGAGTTGCGACATGCGCCCTCCCAGGGGTGTAGACGGTCAGATTCACACAACACGGACAACACATGACACGAACAACATGGAGCTGACGGCTCAGGTCGGGCGGATGCGCCCGGCAGGTCTCCCGCTTTCGTATCCAGACGGGCCGTGCTCGGGGCAGCGGTGCAGCACACCCACCATCCGTACGCTCTGTCAAAATAAGATTTCGATACCGGGAGTGTAGCGGCCAGGAAGGATGTGCGCAAGATAAATATCCGCTTATGTGCGGCGCTTACCGTACCAGTAACAGGTGGCCGCATCAGGTCAACACTGGGCGTGGACAGCGCCCGCACGCCGACACGTCCCGACTCCTGCTGCCGGGACACTGTAATTCTGTCCAGAAAGTTCTGTCCAGAAACAGGGTTCAGGCCCGGCGGCTAAATGTCCGGCGGGGCACACCCGGACAGCGGCCCCCGGCCCCGGACCGACTCGCGGCGGCCCTGAGACGGTCTATAGAAAGTTCTCATCTGTAGGCCACAGTGCCCAGGGCCAGACTGCGCCGGAACCCCGCTCTCCCGGCTCTCGTCCGCGCTCTTCTGCCGTGACCTCGCCGCCGTGCCGGCAGACAGCCGGGGGCGTGACCGGGATGCATGTCCCGTGCTGTAGCGGGAAAAGCCTGTGATAGCATGGCCCCGAGCTTGACATCAGCCGTCTCGTCGGGCATCACCACCTTCCGTGAATCCCGCACACCTCGCTTCAGGGCGCGGTGTCTTGCTGCACGGAAGCAGTACGCCCCAGGAAGACCGGGGACAGCCTGGAACACCAGGAAAGGGAGGAGAATTTGGACGCTTCAAGTCGAGTCCTCTTGGAACTTGCCGCCCGTGAGCAGGCGCTGGACGCCAAGATCGAGGCCGCCCACACCGCCGCCCAGGCGCAGGTGCAGGCCGCCGAGGTCCAGGCCGCGCAGATTCTCAAAGACGCCGAAGCGCGCGCGCAGGCCATGACGGCCTCGCACGAGCAGGCGCTGGAACAGGAGGTCGAGGGCATCCGGAGCCAGGCCCGGGCACAGGCCGGAACCCAGGCCGAGGCCACCCGTGACCGCGCCTCGGGCAAGCTGCAACAGGCCATCGAAACGATCATGCGGGCGGTGCTGCCTTGAGCAGAATGCCGACAACATCATCTCTGGGTACTGATTTTTTCCGGGCACGGCGAGTGGACGCGGTCTGTGGTCGCCGGGACATGGGAACTGTGCCCGCGTTGTTCTGGCATGACCGGAGCGGGGCGGTGTCCAGATGATCAACGCCATGCAGCAGGTGGTGGTGGCAGGCCGTGGGCGCGACAGCCGCGCCATCATGCAGGCCCTCCAGACGGCGGGCGTGCTGCACATCGTTCCAGTCGATTCCAGCACCAAGGGCATGGGCGCCGGCTTCCAGACCGGCCCTCTGGGCGGCGCGGCTGCCGACGAGCGCCGCGAGAGTGAGCGCCTGCTGGCCCGGTCCGAGAGCAGCCTGTCGCAGATTGGGGTGGAGCGGGACGCGCCGCGCGCCGCGCTGCTGCCCGAAGACGGGTGGCAGGGGCTGGTCGAACAGGTGGCGACCCCCGCCGCCGACCTCGAAGACCGCGAAGGAGCGCTGCGGGCCGACCTCGACGCCCGCCGCGCCTACGGTGACGTGGCGACGGTGCTGGCCCGGCTGGCGTCGGGCCTCGACGAGCGCCCGCGTTTCGCGGTGCTGCCCCTGACCACCGAGAAGCCCGAAGAGTTGCAGGCCATCGACGCCGCGCTGAGAAGCGAGCTGAAGGACCGCTACGCCATGAGCAGCGCGCAGGTGCGTGACGGCCTGACGGCAGTGGTGATCGCGGTGCTGGCCCCTGACCGGGACCGTGCCCGCGCCGCACTGAGCAAGGCGCGCCTGGGCGAACTGAGGCTGCCGGGCCGTTTCGAGGCCATGTCTCTAAACGCCGTGGTCAGCGAGTTCGGGCGCGTCGGCAAGTCGGCAGACGCCGAGCTGGCCGAGGTGCGGGCACAGAAGAAGCGGCTGGCCGAGGCGCATGGCCCGGCGCTGCTGAGCGTCCGCGACGCGCTGGCCGACCGGGTGGCCATCGACGACGCCCGCGCGGCGACGGCCCGTGGCAAGTACGGCTTCGTGCTCCAGGGTTACGTGCCCGCCGACCGCGTACCCGGCATGCAGGCGGCCCTCGCGCCCTTTGGCAGCGGCGTCATGACCGAGCTGAGCGCCGTGGACGAGCACCACGCCGCCGGGGCCATTCCGGTGCAGCTCAAGAACAACGACTACACCCGTAACTTCGAGTTCCTGCTGAACATCTCCGACCCGCCGCGCTACGGAACGTTTGACCCCTCGTGGGTGGTGGCCTTCTTCTTCCCGATTTTCTTCGGCTTTATCGTGGCCGACATCGGTTTCGGTTCGCTGTTTCTGATCGCCGCGTGCTACATGATCGGCAGGAGCAAGAGCGGCCAGAGTCTGCCCATCGGCCTGCTGGGCCTGACCCTCGACCCGGCCACGCTGTATCAGGTGGGCTACGTGCTGCGGACCATGAGCCTGTGGAGCATCCTGTTCGGCGTGCTGACCGGCGAATTCTTCGGCAACATTCTGGAAAAGCTGCACGTGTTCTACGTCGATCCCACGCTGATCAGGAACTTCTGGGGCGTCACGCTGGGCGGCGGTGAGCACGAGACCGGGATCATCCCGATCCTGCTGCCGAGGGTGCTGCCCGAGTTCTCGACCACGCTGCTGCTCATCTGCATCGCCCTGGGCGTGGTCTTCGTGCTCTGGAGTTGGGCGCTCAGGTTGCAGCTGTCTCTGAAGCACAAGCACGGCCACCACGCCTGGGAAGCCCTGGGCATGCTGGGCGGCCTGGTCGGTCTGATCCTGCTGGCCTTCGTGTCCAAGGCCGGGCGTGAGTTCGGGGCGCTGGGCAATTTCGGCAATCCGCTGGTCATCGTCATGCTGGTGGGCTTCGCGGTGTTCCTGCTGGGCGTAATCATGTCGCGCGCCTTCCTGATGATCATCGAGATTCTGTCGAACGGCGGCAACATCATTTCTTTCACCCGTCTGTTCGCGGTGGGCGTGTCGGCGGCCATTCTGGCCAACCTTGCCACCGGCGTCGGCTGGAGCCTGGGCGGCGTGCTGCCGGTGATCGGGCCGATTCTGGGCATCCTGGTGGGCCTGATCGTGCATACCTTTCTGTTCGCCCTGACCATCCTGGGTCACGTGATGCAGCCGATCAGGCTCATGTGGGTCGAATACCTGAACCCGACCGGCTTTTATCAGGAAAACGGCATCAGATACAACCCGTTTGCCCGCGTCAGTCTGAAGAAGTAAATCTTTTTCAGCCTTGCTCTCAAAACATCTGGATACACACAGGTCATTCCACTTCTGGAGGATTTACATGAAAAACGTCACCACCAAGCTCACCAAGTACCTGCCCGCCGCCCTCACCCTCGCCACCGCCGCCGTCAGCTCCGACGCCTTTGCTCAGGCCGCCACTGGCACGACGACCAGCGACGTGGGTCTCAAGGCCATCGGCGCGGGGCTGGCCCTCGGCCTCGGAGCCGTCGGCACGGGTCTGGCGCAGGGTCCCATCGGCGCGGCTGCCGCAGGCGTGACCGCCGAGCGCCCCGAGAAGTTCGGTCAGATGGCCATCTGGTTCTTCATTCCCGAAACCCTGGTGATCTTCGGCTTCGTCGGCTTCTTCCTCCTCAAGTAAGGCGGCGACCATGAGCCTTGCAGAGATTCTGGAAACCGAGGTCGCGGGCGAGATCGCGGCCATAGAGCAGCAGGCGTCGCAGAAGGCCGGGGCCATCATCGCCCAGGCCAACGAACGCGCCGCCGCCCTGCTAGACAGCAGACAGCGCCTGCTCGCCAACGAGAAAGCGGCGGCCCTGACCCGCGCCCGCAGCGCGGCCAACCTCGACACCAACGCCCAGCAGCTCAACGCCGCCAACACCCTCCAGAGCCGCGCATTTATCGAGGCCGAGAAGGAACTGCGGGCCGCCGCCCAGCACCCGGAGTACCCCGGCATCGTGACGCGGCTGCTTCAGGAGGCGCACGCGGCGCTGCCCACCGCCGAGGCCATCGAGGCCAACCCCAGTGAGCTGGACGCGGTGCGTCAGGCGGCCCAGCAGCTCGGCATCCACACCGAGGTCCGGGCCAACGACAGCGTGTCTACCGGCGTGCGGCTGGTCGGCGCGGGCGGCAAGACGAGCGTTCAGAACACCCTGCTGGGCCGCCTCCAGGCCGGGCGGGAAGCGCTGAGCGCCCAGGTGTCGCGCCTGCTCAATGAATAGGGGGGAACCGCTATGAACAACCCCTACGGATACATCAACGGGCGCATCCGCATGATGCGGGTCGAGCTGCTGGAGAGCCGCTCGCTCGACGACGCGCAGAACGCCGCCACCTACCCCGAATACCTGCGCCAGCTGTCCGAGACTTCGATTCGTGAAGACCTGGGCGAGGCCACCGCGCAGGGAGCAGGCCTGGGGCAGCTCGACGAGGCGCTGAGCCGCAACTATCTGCGGAGTGTGCAGAAGCTGCGGAGCATCGTGACCGGGCAGCCCGCCCAGGAGGTCGAGGCGCTGCTGCTGCGCTACGACCTCCAGAACGTCAAGACGCTGGTGCGTGGCGTCATCACCGGGCGCAGCGCTGACGACATCGTAGGCGGCATGATCCCGGCGGGCACCATTCCCTGGAGTGCGTTGCAGGCCTCGGCTCAGAGCAGCGACGTCCCCTCGCTGGCCCAGACCCTCTCGGTGGCGGGCGGCAAGCTGGGCGGCGTGCTGCGAGCGGCGGTTTCGGGTGGAGCTTCCAGCATGCTCGACCTGGAAGTGGCGCTCGACCAGGGCTACTACCGCACCGTGTTGAGCGGCGTGCGGGGCGTGGCGGTGCGGCGGTACTTCACCCGCGAGATCGACGTGCGTAACCTGCTGATCGCAAGGCAGCTCCGGGGAACGGCGGCGACAAATCGCTACTTCATCCCCGGTGGACGCGACGTGACCGAGAGTGACTTCCTGCGAATCGCGGGCGGCGACAACGGCACGGCGAGCGACCTCGCCCCGATTCTGGAAGCCGGTGACCTGGGCGTGGCCGAAGGGCTGGCCCGCAAGATGCTCAACGACTCGGCCCGCGCTGTGGCCATGAGCGACCCGCTCGGCCCCGGCGTGGCGCTCGACTACCTGCGCCGCAAGGAACAGGAGATCGCCCGGCTTCGCCTGACCGGACGGGCCAAATACTATGGCCTGAGCCGCGAGGAACTGCAAAAGGAGCTGGCCGATGGCTGAGACGACAGGCACCATGCAGACAGGCACCATGCAGAAGGTGGTCGTGCTGACCGACTCGGAGAGCGCCACCGGCTTCCGGCTGGCGGGCAGCGAGGTGATCGATACCACGCCCGAGAAGGCGGTGGCCGAGCTGGAACGCATGGTGACGCAGGGCAACTACGGCCTGATCGCCGTGGACCAGTCGCTGATTCCCGACCCGGCAAAAGCCGTCGAACGGGCCATGCGGGGCCGCGACCTGCCGATCCTGCTGCCGATTCCCAGCCTTCAGGACGCCTTCTCGGCGCAGACCGTGGACGCCAAAGCCTACATGGGCAAGCTGGTGCGCGACACCATCGGCTTCGACATCAAGCTTTAGACTTGTGAAGCATACAAAAGAGCAGGAAGGGCCGTCAGCCGCAGGTTTTGCAGGTTCAGACCTAACTCGCCCACGGCCCATCCTGACGAGATTCCAGAACAGATTTTGGAACGTTCAGAGCAGTCTCTCAAGAAGTGAAGGGAGTATCACATGAGTGAAAATACCCACGGCACAGCGGGCATCGTCGAGCGCATCGCCGGACCCGCCGTGATCGCCCGCAACATGTACGGGGCCAAGATGTACGACCTGGTGCGCGTCGGCCACGAGCGGTTGGTCGGCGAGATCATCCGCCTCGACGCCGAAACGGCCTTCGTGCAGGTCTACGAGGACACCTCCGGCCTGACGGTGGGCGAACCGGTCATCAGCACCGGGCTGCCCCTCTCCGTCGAACTCGGGCCGGGCATGCTCAACGGCATCTACGACGGCATTCAGCGCCCGCTGGACAAGATCCGTGAGCAGTCGGGCGACTTCATCGCTCGCGGCATCGAGGTGTCCAGTCTGGACCGCACCCGCCAGTGGGCCTTCACGCCCCGCGTGGCGGCGGGCGATACCGTCACGGGCAGCGCCATCCTGGGCACGGTGCCGGAGTTCTCGTTCACCCACAAGATCCTGACCCCGCCCGACAAGGCCGGCAAGATCAAATGGATCGTGCCCGCTGGCGACTACAACATCGACCAGCCCATCGCCGAACTCGAAGACGGCACCCAGCTTCGCCTGGCGCACTTCTGGCCGGTGCGTGCGGCCCGCCCGGTGGCGCTCAAAAAAGATCCCTCGCTGCCCTTCCTGACCGGCATGCGGATTCTCGACGTGCTGTTCCCGCTCGTCATGGGCGGAGCCGCCGCCATCCCCGGTCCCTTCGGCTCGGGCAAGACCGTCACCCAGCAGTCGGTGGCCAAATACGGCAACGCCGACATCGTGGTGTACGTGGGCTGCGGTGAGCGCGGCAACGAGATGACCGACGTGCTGGTCGAGTTCCCGGAGCTGGAAGACCCTCAGACCGGCAACCCGCTGATGCAGCGCACCATATTGATTGCCAACACCAGCAACATGCCGGTGGCGGCGCGTGAGGCGAGTGTGTACACCGGCATCACGCTGGCCGAGTACTTCCGCGACCAGGGCTACAGCGTCTCTCTGATGGCCGACAGCACCAGCCGCTGGGCCGAGGCGCTGCGCGAAATCAGCTCCCGCCTGGAAGAAATGCCCGCCGAAGAGGGCTACCCGCCCTACCTGTCGGCCCGCCTCGCGGCCTTCTACGAGCGTGCCGGAGCCGTGCGCACACTCTCTGGTGAAGACGGCGCGGTCAGCGTGATCGGCGCGGTTTCTCCGGCGGGCGGCGACATGTCCGAGCCGGTCACTCAGGCCACGCTGCGCATCACTGGCGCGTTCTGGCGTCTGGACGCGGGTCTGGCCCGCCGCCGCCACTTTCCGGCGATCAACTGGAACGGCTCGTACAGCCTGTTCACCCCGATCCTCGACGGCTGGTACCGCAAGAACGTGGCCCCGGATTTCCCCGAGCTGCGCCAGCGCCTCCAGAACGTGCTTCAGGAGGAAGCGGCGCTTCAGGAAGTGGTGCAGCTCGTCGGCCCGGACGCGCTTCAGGACAACGAGCGGCTGACCATCGAGGCCGGACGCATGCTGCGCCAGGACTTCTTGCAGCAGAACGGCTTCGATCCCGTGGACGCCTCGGCTTCCATGCCCAAGAACTACGGCCTGATGAAGAGCATGCTGAAGTTCTACGACGTGGCCGGAGTCGCCCTGAAAGACGGCGCCACCATCGACGAGATCATCCAGTCGCCGGTGATCGAGAAGCTGAGCCGCGCCCGTTACGTGTCCGAGACCGACTTCCCGGCCTATAACGACGCGCTGCTGAGCGAGCTTGATACTACATTCAAAGGTGTGAAGGCATGACCTTACTTCAAAAAGAGTACAACGACGTCGCCTACATCTCGGGGCCGCTGCTGTTCGTCAATGCGGCCAGCGACCTCGCGTACAACGCCATCGTCAACATCAAGGACGGCTCGGGCCGGGTGCGCGGTGGGCAGGTCATCGAGGTGTCCGACGAGCACGCCATCATCCAGATCTTCGAGGACACCCGTGGCCTGGACCTCGCCACCGCCAGCGTTTCGCTGGTGGAAGACGTGGCCCGCCTGGGCGTGAGCAAGGAGATGATCGGACGCCGCTTCGACGGCCTGGGTCGCCCCATCGATGGGCTGCCCGCCGTGGTGGCCGACGACCGCCGCAGCATCAACGGCCAGGCCATGAACCCGGCCAGCCGCGCCAAGCCCGAAGAGTTTATCCAGACCGGCATTTCCACCATCGACGTACAGACCAGCCTGATCCGTGGGCAGAAGCTGCCGATCTTCTCCGGCTCCGGTCTGCCGCACAACGAGCTGGCCGCCCAGATCGCCCGTCAGGCGCAGGTGCCCGGCTCGGAAGAACCCTTCGCGGTGGTCTTCGCGGCGATGGGACTCACTCAGCGCGAGGTTTCATTCTTCACGCAGGAGTTCGAGCGCACCGGCGCACTGGCCCGATCTGTTCTCTTTCTGAACAAGGCCGACGATCCCACCGTCGAGCGCATCCTGACGCCCCGTATGGCGCTCACCACCGCCGAGTACCTGGCCTTCGAGCAGGGCTACCACGTGCTCGTCATCCTGACCGACCTGACCAACTACTGCGAGGCGCTGCGCGAGATCGGCGGTGCCCGTGAGGAGATCCCCGGACGGCGCGGCTTCCCCGGCTACATGTACACCGACCTGGCCTCGCTGTATGAGCGTGCGGGCGTGGTGCAGGGCAAGCCCGGCAGCGTCACCCAGATTCCGATTCTGTCCATGCCC
>JANXWI010000341.1 GCA_025351205.1 Deinococcus sp. | reverse complement strand
CTCAGCTCGCGGCGCACCGATTCACCGCCGTTTTTCATCCACCAGCTCAGGCCCTCCATGGCGCGGCGGTAATCGCCCAGATCGTGGGTGCCCTGGTGCTGCCTGAACCACTTCAGGCCCTCCCAGGCCATGCGCTCGTGGTTGCCCATCAGCAGGGTCGCCCGGCCCTCGGCCCGCAGCTCGAGCAGGTAGCCCACGGTGTCCAGGCTGCGTGGGCCACGGTCTATGGCGTCGCCCAGCGACACGAAGTGCGCTTCCGGAAAGGCCAGGGCCGCCGCTCTGAGCAGGTCCGCGCGGCCATGCAGGTCGGGAATCACGATCACCGGACGCCCGCCGGGGTTGCCCGCCGCTCTCACCTCGGAGTCGGGATGCCCAGCGTCGGGCTGCCCAGAATCAGGATACGCAGCGCCTGAACCTGAATCTGCTCCGCCCGCTCCAGGGGCCGTCACCTCTCCACCTCTGCCTGCTCGCCCGGTTTCTGTTCTCCTGATTCATGGTCGCCCGGTTCATACTCGTCCGAGAACTCCAGCAGCGTCTGCTTGTTGTGTTCACGCAGGGTCCTGGCTCCGCCTGCCAGCGGCGCGAAGGCCACGCCGTCTGCGCGCACCCTCACCTCGTAGGCCAGCCCTTCGGCGGCGGCTGGAAGCCACCCGGCGGGCAGCTCGAAGCTGCGGCCCTGCCCCGTCGCGGCGTCGAGCAGTTCGACCTCGGCCATGCCGCTGCCCTCGTCGAGCACGTCGATGGTCAGCGTATCTGGGAGCCGCAGCTGGGAGGTGTCGGCCTGGGGTGTCATGCCCGGCAGTTTAGAGCATTTGAGCAGCGCGCCTTCTGCCCATATCCGGTTCTGGCCCTCCGGATGTTCCGGCGCGGGACTGTGGGGCGTGGTCCAACCTCCCTCCAACCGTGAGCGTGTTAATATTAAAGCATCTCAAGTTGGTAAAAGGGGCACGCTGCGGCGGCGTGCAATTGTTCTGGCGTGTGGCCCCTGAATCGGAGGTTCATCTTGCAGGTAGACGGAAGCAATGTTATCCAGGCACCCAGAGACCGTGTGTGGGCGCTTCTTCAGGACCCAGCCGTGCTGGCCCGCTGTGTTCCCGGCGTGCAGGAGATGCTCCCGGACGGCCCTGACAGCTACACCGCGATTCTGAACGTGGCCGTCGGCCCGGTTAAGGGAAAATTCAAGGCCAAGGTCAAGATCAGCAATCAGGTGCCGCCCCAGTCGATGACCCTGCAAATCGAGGCCAAGGCCCCCACCGGCATCGTGAACGCGGTGGGCCAGCTGGTGCTGGTCGAACAGGGCGAGAGTACGCTGGTGCAGTGGTCGGGCGAACCCAAGCTGATGGGCATGATCGCCTCGCTGGCCGGACGTCTGATCGGCGGCATCAGCAAATCGCAGGCCGATGTGTTCTTCGGCAACCTGGAAAAAGAAGCCCAGAACCCAGTCACGGCCTGAATGCACAGTTCCGTGCCCGGATGCACAGTTCCGGGCGTCTGGTCAGGCCGCTTCTGATTCCAGCACACCATCTGGATGCTGTTGCGCCGAATAAGATTGCAGGTATACCAGCGGCTTTTCCAACTTACCTTTCGACGTCACCCCAAAGCTCACGTGATTCTTTTCCGGTCTGCGTCGCCGCGCACGCAGCGCCCTGCTTCTACAGTCCACTTCGATCCCCCCCCCCATCCCGCCCCGGAGGCCAGGCATGAGTACAGCAGCGATTCAGAAGATGAACGTCACCATCCACGTCAACGGCGAGGCCCGCAGCGCCAGCGTCGAACCCCGCACGCTGCTGGTGCATTTTCTGCGCGACGAGCTGGAGCTGACCGGCACCCACGTCGGCTGCGACACCAGCCAGTGCGGCTCGTGTACGGTTCACCTCGACGGCAACGCGGTCAAGAGCTGCACCCTGTTCGCGGTGCAGGCCGAGGGGCGGCAGGTGACCACCATCGAGGGAATCGGCTCAATCGGTGACCTGCACGTGCTCCAGACCGGTTTCTGGGAGGAACACGGCCTCCAGTGCGGCTACTGCACCCCCGGCATGATCATGACCAGCGCCGAGCTGCTCAAGACCAATCCCAACCCTACAGAAGCCGAGATCCGTCACTCGCTGGAAGGCAACTTCTGCCGCTGCACCGGCTACCACAACATCGTGAAGGCCGTGCAGCACGCCGCTGGCCTGATGGCAGACAAGCAGGTCGCCCCGGCAGCCGCAGACGATTGACGTTCTGGCTCGTGGCTTGTGGCTTGTAGAAAAGGCCAGGGCACACGGGCACGGTTTTAAACACAGGTTTTGCACTTGAAGTTCCCACAAGCTACCGGCCACACGCCACATGCTCACTCCAAAGGAGAACACCATGACCAAGCTTCCCGATTCCAACTACGTTGCCCCCACCGGTCCCCAGAAGTTCATGGGCAAGCCGATCAAGCGCGTGGAAGACCCCCGCTTCATCACCGGTACCGGCAGCTACACCGACGACATCAACGTGCACGGCCAGCTGCACGCGGC
>JANXWI010000314.1 GCA_025351205.1 Deinococcus sp. | reverse complement strand
CGGCGCACCTGATGGCGGCCCGCACGGTGCGCGGCTCGTCGCCCTCCGGTAGCACGATGCGTTTGTTGGCGGCGCGCGCCTTCTGGATCAGCTCGTACCGGAAGGCGCTCGGCGGCAGCCTGCGTTCGCCGCCTGCTTTTTGCGCCCCGGGCCGCGTGCCGAGCAGCGCCACGTCGATGCGGTCCGCGACGTAGTCGATGGTGCGTTCCATGCGCTCGGCGTCGTCGTGCGGTACGCGCCCGCCCAGCCGAGAGAGCAGCGAGGCGGTGTGATACGAGTTGGTGGGGACCCGCAGCACCGGCAGGGTGCTGTGCAGCGCGGCCCGGCACAGCCGCTCGATGCTGTCTTCGGGGCCGGAGTTGGACGTGAACAGCAGTCCGGCCAGCGGCACGCCACTCAGGTGGGCCAGCGAGGCAGCCATGATCACGTCCTCGCGGTCTCCGGGCGTGACCACCAGCGCCCCCGAGGTCAGCAGGTGGGCCATGTTGGGCACGGTGCGCGCGGTCACCACGGTGCCGGTCACGCGCCGCGTGGCGGCCTCGCCCAGGTTGACCACCTCGGCCCCCAGGGCGCGGGCCACGTCGAGGGTCCGCAGTTCGCCCAGCTGGGCGTTCTGGGCCACCACGCCCAGCAGCGGCAGCTCACCCGAGGCCAGCACCCTGCTGCGGGCGCGCAGCTCGGCCAGCAGCCCGCCAAAATCCAGTTCCCTGGGCGCGAAGTTGAGCACGTACCCGGCCAGCCCGGAACCGTCTGTCCTGCGGTACGCGAGTGCGGCGATCTCCAGCTCGTCGGCCAGTTCGGCGGCGCTGACCCCGGCACTTGTCATGCCCGTGCCTGTTCCACCAGCGCCTGGCATTCCACTGCCGTTTGCACCGGGAACGGGGCCAGCAGGGGCCGGGCCGGAGGGCGGGGCGGCGTTCAGCCCGGCCAGGCTGCTGACCAGCACCACCTCGGCCTCCAGATTGCGGGCCAGGGCGGCGTTGAGCGTGCCTGCGTACTGGTTGCGGTCACTGATCGCCAGCCCCTCGACCACCAGGATGTCGATGTTGCCTGCGTTGCCTGTGCTGCCTGTATCTGCGCCGCTCGTATCTGTGCGGCCCTGCGCATCAGCGCCAGCGGTCATCTGCCGCGCCAGGGTGATCACGTCTTCCATCAGCTGCTCGATCTGGCCCTGGCTCAGCTGCTCCTCGGCCACTGCCAGCGGCACCGGATCGGGCGTGGAGGCGTGCAGCAAGGTGCGCGCAAAATGCACGCTGTCGTCGGTGCCCTGCTCATGGGTCTGGGCAATCGGCTTGAGGAAGGCCACCCGCACCCCCTGGCGTTCCAGGGCGCGGGCCAGCCCCAGCGCGGTGCTGGTCAGCCCGACGGCGCTCTGGGTGGGCGCGATGAACAGGGTCTTCATCCGGTTGATTCCTCTGGCAGCGGGGCAAGCTGTGGTTGAACGGTCTGCGAATGAGAATGAGCGGCCAGTACCTGCGCCGCCTCACGCGCGATCATCAGCTCCTCGTTGGTGTTCACGACCAGGGCCGGGGTGCTGCCCGGCGTGCCGATGAACCCACCCTGGCCGCGCACCGCCGCGTTGGCCGCCCCGTCCAGCTCGAAGCCCAGCAGGCGCAGACGGCTGATCACCGCCGCCCGCACGCCGCCGCTGTTTTCGCCGATGCCGCCCGTGAACACCAGCGCGTCCAGGGTGGGCAGGGCCGCCGTCATGCCCGCGATGCTCCTGGCGAGGCGGTACACGAACACCTCTATCGCCAGCCGCGCCCCCCCGTGCCCGCCTGCCGCCGCCTGTTCCAGCTCGCGCATGTCGCTGCCCAGTCCCGACAGCCCCAGCAGCCCGCTCTGGCGGTTGAGGGCGGCGGTGACCTGCTCCAGGCTCAGGTCCGCCTGCCGCGCCAGGTAGTCGTGCAGGTTGGGGTCCACGTCGCCGCTGCGGGTGCCCATCACCAGACCTTCCAGCGGCGTGAGACCCATGCTGGTGTCCACGCTGGTTCCGCCCTGTATGGCCGCCACGCTGCACCCGTTGCCCAGGTGCGCCGTGATCAGGTTCAGCGCCTCCAGGGGCCGCCCAAGCATCCGGGCGGCCTCCTGCGCCACGTAGGCGTGGCTGGTCCCGTGAAAACCGTATCTCCTTACGCCGTGTTCGCGGTACCACGTTTCCGGCACGGCGTAACGGTAGGCCACCTCGGGCATGCTCTGGTGAAAGGCGGTGTCGAACACGGCCACCTGGGGCAGCTCGGGAAAGGCCCGCTGCGCCGCCTCGATGCCCGCCAGGTTGGCCGGGTTGTGCAGCGGGGCCAGCGGAATACAGGCCCGGACGCCCTCCAGCACGGCCTCGTCGATCAGGGCCGGGGCGCTGAACAGCTGGCCGCCGTGAACGACCCGGTGGCCGACCACGCTGATCTGACGCCTCAGGTCCAGGCGCCCCAGTTCGCTCAGCAGCGCCGCGAAGGCCCTGGCGTAATCGGCGTTCGGCGCCTCCGTCACGGTTTTCTGCCCGCCGCACGTCACGACCACCCTTGCCTCGGGGCTGCCCAGCCGCTCGGCCAGCCCCGAGAGCGCCTGTTCACCCGTGCCGGGGTCCATCACGGCAAATTTCACGCTGCTCGATCCGCAGTTCAGCACCAGAGTCCACATGTCTGCATTGTGAAGCCTGGGGCACGCCTGGAGATGGCAGCCGGGGCAGGGCATCGTTAATCACGCCGTCAGCGGCGTGTCGCCCTGGCTGCCCACCCCCGCCGCGACGGTTGAAGATGTCTGGAATGCTTGCCTCTGATTGTTTTTTCGGGTGGCGGCAGTAACGCTGGTACGGGAATGATGGTCGAGGTTGGTGTCTTGGGCAGAGCAGCGCCCATCTTGGGCAGAACGGACGCCGTACACGACGCCTGCCCACATGAGGACGCTTGCCCGCTGATCCGGGCGTGGAGACTCAGGAATCCTTGAGCGCGTTTCCGTCGTTTGAACCTCTGCTGACTTCGCTCCAGTCGGCGTGTAGATCGGTGTTCTTGTCTTAGGCAGAACAGCGCCGCGTGGGTGCTGATCCGGGCCGTGATGTACTCACCCCACTGCGAGGCCCAGGGAATCTTCCTGCCCAGCCTGACCATGCTGGTGAGCGGCACATACGAGCGGCACGTAGCGGTACAGCGGAACCCCGGTCTCGGTGTATAGGTTGCCGCCGTACACAATGACCTTCACGGCCACCGGCAGCAGCGCGGGCGGCATACCGGGCGTGGGGGAGGTGCGGACCATTCCTGACCCTGGTGCGTCCTCGTGGGATGTTATGTGGCCCTCATGATAACCGGAAAATGCCGGGGCGCTCGCCGCGCAACGGAGTGGAGATTCCGGCGGACGGCCTGCCCGAGTCATTTTATCGCAGCACGGCCACGCAACTGTTTTCCGCATCCGCGCTGTTCTGCGCAGGAAGCGGTTTGCAGGCCTTACGACGGGTCAACTGCATTCCCGTCAGGGCCTGGAAAACCACCGGAATGCCAGCTTCCTCGGCCCGACACAACAGCCCGGTATGAACTCCGGTCAAACAGGTATGCAGTCACGGTTGGCCCGATCAGGCGGCCTGGCCAGCTACGCTGCACTGGCCAGGAACGGAACAAGGGAAACATGGTTTCTGGGCGCTGGCCCTGACCGCCGATGCCCTGAGCGTGGCGGTGGCCGAACTGGCGAGCGTCTCCGAGCGCCGCTGCGAACAGCTGCTGAACTTAGACCTGAGCAGCCTGCCGGGCTTTCTGACCCTGAGGGCGGCCTGCACAGCGGCCCGATGATCGTGCAGTACACCGCCGCCGCGCTGGTCAGCGAGAACAAGGTACTGTCTCACCCGGCCAGCGTGGACAGCATTGCCACCAGCGCCAACCAGGAAGACCACGTGAGCATGGGGGCGCACGCCTGCTGCAAGCTGCGCACGGTGCTGGAAAACAGCGCGGTGGTGGTGGCCACCGAGCTGCTGTGCGCCGCCCATTCGCTGGAATTTCAGCCGCTCCAGCCGGGGCGGGCGTGGCGGGCGCGTACCGCTTCATCCGCACGCTCTGCGCGCCGCTGACGCATGACCGCTGTTGCAAACCCGAACTCGACCTGCTGCTGGCCGCCGTGAAGAGGGGAGAGGTGCTGGCCTCGGCCACCGGGGCCTGAACGGCGGGGCTGAAAGCTTTTAACGTGGCCGCCTTCAGCCGCTCCAGGGAGGGAACCCAACCGGACCTGGTGCTGGAAGATACTGTCAGACGAATTCCGCTCAATTCCCGCACAGTCGGGAAAGCGCCGCCTGCGCGTCCATACCGCAGAACCCGTATTCTCTCCTACTTCCGTCGGTCGGATTGAACCCGTATTCCATACGGGATTCAATCGGAGTCCGTATCAGACGTGCCAAGCTGAGCTGCCTGGAAGCTCGTTATCTACCGTGACGATGCCCTACCCTGGAGCCAGGTCTGAGCGCCCGCCGCCCAGGCGAGGCCACAGCGCCGCTTTCTCAGCTTCTCAGGAGTCACCCATGCCAGAGCCGGTACTCATGCCAGAGCTAGTGAATTCACTGATGTTGCAGGAATGTCTGGAAGCCCCCATGGTGATCCGGCGACAGGCTCAGGCCAATGCCGGGGCGGTGGCGCAACTGGTCGAAACCCTGCGCCAGCGGCCCCCGCCTTTTGCGGCGACGGTGGCGCGGGGCAGCAGCGACCACGCCTGCACCGTGCTGAAATACGCCACCGAGAGCCATCTGGGCTGGCCGGTGGTGAGCATCAGCCCCAGCCTCTACACGCTTGCCAGGACCCCTCTGCGGCTGGGCGGGGCGCTGGTTGTTGCGGTGTCACAGTCCGGGGCCAGCCCCGACGTGGTGCAGACGCTGCGGCAGGCCCGCGCTGACGGGGCCGTCACCGTGGCGCTGGTCAACGTGCAGGGCAGCGAGCTGGCGCAGGCCGCCGAGTTCGTGCTGCCGCTGCACTGCGGCGAGGAGCGGGCGGTGGCGGCCACCAAGAGTTACCTCGCCAGCATCGCGGCCTTTCTGCCGGTGCTCAGCGGCCTGAAGCCCGACGAGGCGCTGTCACGGGCGTTGGACCAGCTGCCACAGCGCCTGGAGGAAACGCTGCTGCTCGGGCCACAGGCCACCCAGCTGGCCGAACGCTACCGCTTCGCCGAGAACCTGCTGATCCTGGCGCGGGGCCTGCATTACGGCGTGGCACAGGAGGCCGCGCTCAAGCTCAAGGAGATCTGCGGCATCCACGCCGAGGCCTACAGCGCCGCCGAGTTCGAGCACGGTCCAAAGCGGCTGCTGGCCGAGGGGCTGCCGCTGATCGGATTTCAGTCGAGCGATTCGGCGGCGCAGTCGCTGGTGCAGGCGTACGCCAGCCTGGCCGCCAGCGGGGCTGACCTGCGGACCATCGGCCCGGCGGCCACCCATCTGCGGACCCCGGCCACCGGGCACGCCTTCACCGACGTGCTGCCCAGCACCCTGGCGTTCTACCTGTTCGCCGAGCGGCTGGCGGCGCTGCTGGGCCTCGACCCGGACCGGCCCGCCCTGCTCCAGAAGGTCACCCGGACGCTGTGACGACCATCGGTGACTTTCCGGAGGCGTGGCCGACACCGGAAAACGGGTGAGCTTCCCCGGCACCCTGAACGCTCAGATGTTGACTTCCGGCAACCTGAATCCGGCCCGCCTGACCCGGATTTTTATTGGGCTTGCCGGATACTCGCTCCAGTCAGGCCTCCTGAGCGTTCAGCTCTTGACCGGAATCCTCACCAGTTCGGGCCTGCTCTTTTCCTCACCTGTCTCCTCCTGAACCGCTTCGCCCCTCACGGCCCCGCCCACTGCCTGCATCGCCAGCATCATCTTCACCACGTCGCCGATCTGCCCCGCCGCCTGCCCCGCAGCGCCGCCGTCCTTGCCGTCCGAGACGGTGATCAAGCGGGCCTGGGCCAGTGCGCGCGCGATTTCGGGCACCAGCTGGGGCAGCATCTCGATCTGGCGGTATCTGAGGTAGGCCTCGCCGCCCTCCATGATCGCCTGATTCACCTGCCGGATGCTCAGCGCGTTGGCCTCGGCGATCTTGACCACCCGGATGGCCTCGGCCTCGGCGGCGGCGGTGGCCTCGATCCGCACCCGCACGGCGTCGGCCTCGGCCTGGGCCAGCTGGGTGGCCCGCAGCTCGGAGCTGCGCTGATTTCCCAGGGCGTCCTGCCTCAGCGCCTCGGCCTGTGCGATCAGGGCGGCGTTCTGGGCCACCGTCTGGGCCAGTTCACGCGACCTGTCGGAAATGGTGCGCTCGGCCTCCAGCTGCGCTTCGCGGGCACGCCGGGCCTGCTGCGTCGCCACGATGTCGGCGTTGGCGCTGGCCTCGGCGGCACTCTGGCGGCGGCGGGCGTCGGCCACCTCGCTCTGCACCACCTTGATGTTCAGCGAGTTGAAGATCAGGCCCAGGTCGGTCAGCTCCTTGCTGCACGCCTTGCGGATGATGATCGCCAGCGGATCGTCGTCGTCCTCGGCGGCCTGAATGGCGGGCATGGGGATGGCGGGCAGGGTGCGGCCCAGCTCCATCGTTTCTGTTCCCGGCCTGCCCAGCTCGGTCTCGTGGCTGGCTTCCTTGATGACAGGCGGCAGCACGCGCGTAGGGGTGGTCTTGGCGCTGAACAGCTGGTCGTGCGTCAGCAGATTGATGGCCCGGCGGCCCGCCGACGAGAGCAGGTCGTTGAGAATCGCCATCTGGTCGTTCTCCGGCTTGGAAAAAAAGCGGTTGGCCGCCGTTTTAATTAAGCTGTCCGAGTCGCCGACGCTCACGATGGCGCTGGCCAGCACCCGCACCTTGATCGGGCGCGGAACCCCGGTGTCGTCGATGTCGGCGGTCTGGTCGGTGATGTCCAGATCGACGTTGATGGCCTTGCTCGACAGCGTGGTGCCGGTGGTCAGCAGCGGCACCTCCAGCGACTTGCCCGGGCCACGGTAGATGACCGTGCTGCCGCGCAGCCAGCTGACCATGCGGATGGTTCCGGCCTGCACGTTGCGCAGAAAACTGCCCACCAGCACAGGAATGATGCCCAGCACCACGACCAGCGCGACCACGATGATGAAGACCGTATTGAAATCCACGTCAAACTCCTTGGATGCCGGGAAGATTTACCGGCGTCTCGGTACAGGATGAACACTCTTAAAAACAGCCCGGATCAGTTCGGAAAGCGTTTGAATCGGCTCATCCCAGCATCAGACCACACTCGAAACGGTGCAGCGGTTGCGCTCCTCGTCGATGGACTCTATACGGAGGCGGTCTCCGCGCCTGACCCGCAGGCCCCGCTGCTGCTGCGCCGTGTCCAGGGTAGCGAGCAGCTGCCGGACCTCGCCCTCGAATTCCAGCGCCACCAGACCGCTGCCGGAGTGGTCGAAGTCGGTCACGGCGTCGGCGCTCTCCAGGCCGCTGTTTCCCAGCGAAAGGGCCGGGCGCGACTGGAAGTTCATCAGG
>JANXWI010000300.1 GCA_025351205.1 Deinococcus sp. | reverse complement strand
CGCCCGGCCTCCTGCACGTACCACTGCACGCCCTCGACCATGCGGTCCACGCTGGTGAAGGCCTGGGCCACCGGCTTGCCGATCTCCCAGGCCAGCAGCAGGGCCAGCGTCTCGCGGTGCTGATGCAGCGCCAGCGTGGCGGCCTGCACGCGGGCACAGCGCTCGTCCAGCGGCAGGGCCGCCCACGCCGCGCCCTCTGCCGCCGACGCCTGCACGGCCTGCTGAGCGCTCACCACGTCGAGGTCGAGGGCCGAGGCCAGGGCCGCGCCGTCGTTGGGCGAGTACAGCTGCCGGGGCGTGCCCACCGTGTGCCACTGCCCGCCCCAGACGCCCGCCAGCGTGCCCTCTGCGGTGAAGGCTTCCGGGGCCAGGGCGCGGGCAGTGCGGTACAGCACGGGCCAGTCTCCGCCGTACAGGAACCCAGTCGAAGGGAAGACAGCTGATTCAGATGACATGATTGACCTCCAGGTGAGGTCTGATCTTAAGTCAATGCTCATGTGGCGTCTGTCGGTTTTGTGACCGATACCGTCAGAACACAGGCCCCAGTGGGCGTGACGCCTGCCTTATGGAAGTTTCAATCGAATCTCGGCAGGTTTGAGATTCAACAGAATCAGGAGTGCGTGGAAGAAAAAACACCCGCTCCAAAAGCCGATCCAGCCCGGCCACCTACAGGTCGCGCCGCCGGAAAGCCAGCACCGCCAGCCCCAGCACCAGCAGCGCATACACGGCGGCCCAGATGACCGTGCCCGCCGAAATGGGCGTGGTGCTGATGAACGGGTTGGCCCCGCGCGTGAGCGAGTTGAGTTGCAGCACGTACTCGGGTTGCAGGTGGTAGCTGGCCCCCAGCCACAGCGCGTTGCTGGGCATCAGCACGTTGGCGACGTTGCCCAGCGTGATCAGCACGGGCGTGGCGGCCAGCTGCCCGATGGTGCTCAGGATGCCGCCCGTGAAGCCCAGCCCGTACAGCACGAAGACCCCGATGCCGTTTGAGAGCGTGGTGAACAGGGCACTTCCCAGCACCGTGAGCGAGGTGAGCAGCAGCACCGCCAGCAGCACCAGCAGCGCGGCCAGCACCGGCTGCGGCGGCGTGAACCCGGTGATGACCCGCACGCCGATGAGCAGGGCCGCCGACAGCAGCGACACGTACGCCACGTTCACCACGCTGAAGCCCAGCCAGCGTCCCAGGACCAGCTGGGCGCGGCTCACCGGGCGAGAAATGATGCTCTGCATTACGCCGTTCTCGATGTCGCCGCTCACCGCCCCGACGGTGCTCAGCACGCTCATCAGCGACCCCAGGAAGTACACCAGGTACATGCCGAAAATGGCCGAGAACGCCACCGAAGCGCCCGTCAGGCCGCGCCGACCCCGACCCGGATCGTAGTCCAGGCCCGCGTTCAGGGCGCGGTCATCGAGGGTCTGTTGCAGCCGCAGAATGCCGTACAGGTAAAACCCCACGAACAGCGCGGTCAGGATCAGCAGAATCAGCACCAGCCGTTTGCGAAGGGCCTCGCGCAGGCTGAGTTCGGCGATCAGCAGGACGTTTTTCATTTCTGCCCAGCCGTCTTCTGATCCCCGCTGGTGTCGATCAGTTCCAGAAACAGTCCTTCCAGGTCGGGTCGGTGCGGCGTCAGGGCGTAGAGGTTCAGGCCGTTGGCGCTGACCGCCCGGGCAATCAGCGGCAGGTCGGTGTCGCGCGTCAGGTAAACCTGCACGCCGGGCCTACCCTGGTCTTCGGGCAGGGCCTCGACCTCGCCCAGTTTGCCCAGGTCCGAGAGCAGTTCCGGCGTCAGCAGGCTCACGCGCACCTCGACGGGAACCTCGCCGCCCAGCAGCGTCGCCATGCTGCCCTGGCGCAGCACCTCGCCCGCCTTGACGAAGGCCACGTGGTCGCAGACCTGCTCGACCTCGCTCAGCAGATGCGAGTTCAGGAACACCGCCACGCCCTCGCGCTTTAACCCCGCGATGATCTCGCGCACCTCGATCCGGCCTATCGGGTCGAGCGCCGAGGTCGGTTCGTCGAGAAACACCAGTCTGGGCCGCGCCAGAATGGCCTGCGCCAGTCCGGTCCGCTGAAGCATGCCCTTGCTGTAGCCGTTCAGGGTTTCATTGCCGCGCCCGCCCAGCCCGACCTGCTCCAGCACCTGCGGAATCCGGGCGCGCAGCTCGCCTTGCTTCATGCCCGCCAGCCGCCCGTGAAAGTTCAGGAACTCCTGGGCGGTCATCCAGGTCTGGAACCGGAACTGTTCGGGCAGGAAACCGAGCTGCTGGCGAACGTTGGGGTCCTGCGGCGAGCCGCCCAGCACCGAGACGCTGCCGGAGGTGGGCATCACCAGGCCCAGCAGCATCTTGATGGTGGTCGATTTGCCCGCGCCGTTCGGCCCCAGGAAACCGAAGACCTCGCCCGGGCCGACGTTCAGCGTCAGGCCCTGCACCACGGCGCGGCCCCTGTAGACCTTGCGCAGCGAGTCGGTGGCAATCGCCATCTGGGCGGCGGGAGGGGCGGCGTGCCGGGTTTTGGTCAGGGTCATGGATCTCCAGAGAGGGCTTGAAACGCCGAACTTTGAAATGCAGAAATTTTAAATGCATAAACAGCCGGCTCCCAGAATGAGCGCCGACTGCCGAACATACAGCGTCAATGGTTTCAGAAGCTCAGCGCGCTTTCAGGAATTCATACGGATTCCAGATGAACAGCCAAGTTCTGTTTTCGGGCAGAACAGCGCCGTTGACGACGCTTGCCCGCTTCTTGGGCAGAACAGCGGGAGAAGGAAGAGAATACGGGTTCTGATCGGGAGTTGGATTTTCGGTGGCGTTCCAAAAATAGAAAGGATTGGCCGGAACCCGTATCAGCCCCGCCTTCAGAATCTCAGTCCGCCTTCAGCACGTCGTCGATGCGGCTGAGCTGCTCAGCGCTCAGCTTCACGCCCGCCGCCTTCACGGTGTCCTCGATCTGGTCTACCCTGGTGGCCCCAGTGATGACGCTGCTCACGCCCGGCTGGCGCAGAATCCAGGCCAGCGCCAGTTGTGCCCGCGTGATGCCCAGTTCGTCGGCCACAGGTTTAAGCCCTTTCACCTTCTGAATGTTGCTTTCGGTCAGGAAGTTCTTGCCGAAGTTGTCGTTCTCGCTCAGGCGCGAGCCTTCGCTGCTGCCTGCGTCGTACTTGCCGGTCAGCAGGCCCATCGCCAGCGGACTCCAGACCACCAGGCCCACGCCCGCCTGGGCGGTATACGGCAGAATCTCGTTTTCCACCCGCTCGCGGCGCAGCATCGAGTACTCGGGCTGCTCGGTCACGGGGGCGTGCAGGCCGTGGGCGCGGGCAAATTCGACGGCCTGCGCGATGCGGGCGGCGGGCCACATGCTCGTTCCCCAGTACATGGCACGGCCAGAGCGGATCACCTGATCAAACGCCATCACGATCTCTTCCATCGGCACGGTCTCGTCGTAGCGGTGGGCAAAATACACGTCGAGGTAGTCGGTGCCCAGACGTTTCAGGGTCTTGTCGATGCTCTCCAGCACGTGCTTGCGGCTCAGGCCTCTGTCGTTCACGTCGTCACTCATGGGCCAGAACACCTTGCTGGAAATGACGAGCGTGTGGCGGGGCAGCTCGCGCAGCACCTCGCCCATCATCTCCTCGCTCTTGCCCCTGACGTAAATGTCGGCCTGATCGAAGAAGTTCACGCCCTGCTCGTAGGCCTTCAGCACGATGTCACGCACCATCTGCTGATCGTTGACACTGCGTCCGTAGGTCTCCCAGCCGCCCAGCGAGATTTCAGAGACCTTCAGACCACTCCTGCCCAGATTCCGGTATTCCATTCGGACAATCTAACAAGCGGCGGGCGGCGTGCGGGGAATGCGGCCAGGGATTCGGCGCGGGCAGGCTTTAGACGACCTTCATACAGACCCGTCCCGCCAGCGCTCAGGCAGGGTCGGCGTCAGGATGTAACCCTGGGCCACGGTGCCGAAGACCTCGCAGCGCCCCGGAAAGCGGTGGGCGTACAGGGCGATGTAGGCGCACATCACGGCGTCGGTCTCGTCTTCATGATTTTTGAGGGCGGCCCCGCGCAGGGTGCCGGGGTCCAGGGCCAGCAGGGTGTCCAGTCCGGTTATGGGCGGCTCGGCGTGTTCCAGGGCGGCCAGGTGGGCGTGATACTCGTGCCAGGCAGCGTCCAGTTTGCCTCTGCCCTGCCCTTTCTGCTTGTACTTGAGGGTGCGTGACAGTCTGAAAAGCGCCACCATCGCCGCGTGCGGGTAGACCTCGACCATCACCCGAATGTCTGGCACCCGAATGTCTGGCACCCGAATATCTGGCGCCCGCACGTCCGGGGCCGCCAATCGAAACGGGTCGTCCACGAAGCCGCGCGTCTCCAGCGCCGCTTTCAGCAGCTCGCCGCGAATCTCGCCGCCGTTGTAGCGGGTGAGTATCTGCCGGTTGGCGGGGTGGGCGCCCGCCTGATACCTGGCGAAGACCTGGCCAAGCAGCGCCTCGCCGGGGCGCCTGCCCGCCTCGTTGGGCACACTCAGCGGCGCATCTATGGCAATGATGACCGGGGCAATGATGGCGGGGCCGGCGGCGTGCTCGTCCAGAAAGGCCAGCACCTCGGCGTCGTTTCCCAGCAGGCCGGAGCGGGTCAGCCTCGCTCCCGCCGCGCTTCCCTCCAGCACGGCCACGCCGCTGGGGTTGCGCCCCGACCACGCCAGGTCAAGCCCGATGAACTTCAGGGGCGCCGCCAGTGACGGGAATGACCTTTGACCAAGCGCAGCCCCGCCGCCTTGACGGACCAGTCTGCGGGCCAGAGGGCGTCTGCTGACTGGCCGGACTCGCTCACTCTAGAGTGCACCCTCGGCCCTGAGCCTGGCAAACCAGCTGCCCCAGTGCGGCCTGCGCCCGTCGATGTCGGTGAAACCATACCCGTCCATCAGCGTCCACGAGGCCAGCGCCTGACCGTTGAACCGCCTTTTTCCCGGGTCGGCGGCCAGATGCGCCAGCGCCCGCCCGACGAGGTGTGGTGTCTCGGATTCGGCAAAATTGGGGTCCTTGGCCACTGCGTCTTGCCAGCGGTCTTCGGTCACACCGAAATGGTCCAGCATCTCCTCGCTCCGCAGGAAACCGGGCGTGAGCGACACGCTGGTGACGCCGCGCGGATCGCCCTCCAGCTCGGCGGCCCAGTTCTGTGCCAGCCGCATCACGCCGGTCTTGGCGAGGTCGTAGAAGAAGTTGCCCCGGCCCCGGTAATATTACTGGCCAGCCGTCGCCGTCGGTGATCTCGGCGATCAGTCCGCCAGGGTGCAGCAGCGGCAGACCCGCGTGGGCGGTCACGATGTGGGTCCAGACGGCGCGGTCCAGCATGGCCCGGCCTTTGACCAGGTCCTGCTCCCAGACCTTCCTGCCCCATTCCGACAGGCTCTCGCCACCCCAGATGTCGTTGACCAGAATGTCCAGGCCGCCGTATTCGGCTCTCACCCGGCCCATCAGCGCCCGGACCTGCTCGGCGTCGCTGTGGTCGCAGCGGATCGGCACACCTGTTCCACCAGCTCGTTTGACCAGCTCGGCGGTCTGCTCGATGGTCTCGGGCCGCCCCAGGTCACAGGCACCCGTGCTGGCCGAACTGCGCCCGGTGCAGATGACCGCCGCTCCCAGTGCGCCCAGCTCCACCGCGATGCCCCGGCCCGCGCCGCGCGTGGCTCCGGCAACCAAGGCGACCTTTCCGGCCAGCGGCTTGTGGTCCTCTCGATTGACAGCACTGTCCACCTGACCACCGACACTGTTCACCTGATCACCGGCACCTCTGCGGCGAAGTGCATCGGATCAGCCTGGAGGCGCACGCCCAGTTCGGCAAACCAGGCGCTCAGCATCTGGCGGCGGTGGGCGTCCAGGCTCAGCACATGGGCCAGCATGCCGCCGTAGGGAAACTGTTCGGCAGGCTCACACAGCGCGTCTGTGAACTGTTCATGCCACCTGGCCTGCCGCTGCACCTCCTGGGCCAGATTCAAAAAGGCCGGATATGCCAGCTCAAGCCGGGCCAGCAGACCGTCCAGGCGGCGGCTGCGGTCTTCCGAAGGCATGGCACCGCCGCGTACCGCCGAAAGCCAGACCTCCTTGGTGAACACCTGCTTGTCGAGCAGATCGCGCAGGGTCCTGTCGGGGGCCTCAAAGTCCAGTGCCTGCGTCTGCCCCAGGGGGCGGTCCAGTGCGCTTTCCGGCAACTGGCGGGCCAGGGTCAGTGCCCGCTGCATAAACCGCTGGTCGAAGCCCAACAGGTGTTCCAGAATATCCATGTGTCCCCCCTGAAGCCGAATAAAACCCTGTCTCTGAATAAAGTTGCGGGCGTCTGCCGGGCGGCCAAGAAATGCGGGACGGACGTGGATGCCGCTCTTCGCAGGCAGGTCGTGAGCACTGTTCAGCCCACCAGGACCGTGCAGCCCACGGCGATAAAAGCTGGGCGAGACGCCGTAGGCGCGGCGAAAGGCCCGCGTGAACCCTTCCAGGCTGCCGAAACCGCAATCGAAGGCCAGATCGGTCACGCTGATGGCCGTGTGTGTGAGTGTCCAGGCCGCCTGTTCCAGCAGCAGTCGACGCCGCAGCGCCGCTGGCGACTCGCCGAAACACCGCAGGAACGCCCGGTGCAGCCCGCTGCGGCTCAGATGAACGCCCGCCGTCAATCCCAGGTCCTGCTGCTCGCCAAGC
>JANXWI010000279.1 GCA_025351205.1 Deinococcus sp. | reverse complement strand
TTGACGAAGCGATCGCCGTGCTGCGCGCTCAGGGACACCATGAAGCCATCCTGGTACAAAGTGATGGGGGCAGCGATTTCACCAGTGACCTCTTTCAACAGGGCTGTTTGAAGTATGACAGCTGGGTGCGCTGCAAGGTCTCCCAGCCGGGCGGGACCGGGATCCTGGAGCGCCTCAACCGGACTTACAAATATCAGTTCGCTTTCCGTCAGGACTGGCAGTCCATGGCCGATGTCCATGCGGCCATGCCAGACTTCCACCGCTGGTACAACCGCGAGCGCCGTCATTCGGCGCTCGGCTACGCCACGCCCTGGTCTACACTCACGTCATCGGCGAACGCTTGTAACGCCGCTTGAAGTCAAACCAGGAGCATTACCCGGCGTACTCAAGACGGGGAAACCGTTCGACCCACACCACCTTGCTGCTCTACGCATCCCTGAACCGGACTCGTCAGGCGTTGCAAATTGAGACGGTATCTGCTATGAAACGCAAGGTGGCGTTTTTGCCGTCTCGAAGTGCCGGGTTTGGGAATAGCGTTTGAACTTTCAGGTGTTCAGATAGAAAACGACCCGCAGCGCCCCCGACTTATGGACAGTTGAGCAGGAAAAAGTGCCACCTGCGCTTGGTGACAGCTTCGTTAAACGACCCCCCAGTGGCGAGGTCTCCAGTCGAGGTCGGACTCGACTGGCTCGCTGCGTTGGAAGACCTGCCCGTCCGCCGTGCACGTGCGCCACCGCCACATGGGCACGGCGCTCCCTCCGGTCCAGCAGATTCGCGGTTCGGGGCTGGTGCGGGTTTCCGCCAAGGGCGTTCACGTCACCGGGTGCTCCGAACATGTTCTGATCGAGGAAGACGGCCTGGCAAACTGGGGGCTGACCGCCATGTCTGCTGAAGGACTCGGTCACATTTTCCTGTCTGAAGGCTGCTGGTGGCTGGAGGTGACCCACCCTTCTGACTGCTGAAAGTAGCCAGCCTGCTGGGCAAGACGTCTTGCCCAGCAGGCTGGTGTCCCCCGAATACGTGCCGCACGCGCTCCGGCAGGACGGACCCGCTGCCGATGCACTCCAGCTGCCGGGCCACCCCAGCCGGCCCGCAGAGCGCCAACACCACGAACACCACCTCACAGCGCTCACTCTGCTCTAATGCAATCAGCCATGACTGACGTCCCTACCCACACTGCCTCTGTCATCCTCCCCCCCGCCCTGCCACGCCAGGAAGCCTACGACCTGATCCGCGCCGGGAGAATCAGCGAGGCGCTGGAGCCCGCCCGAGCGCTGCAGGCGGCCTTCGAACGCGGCGAAACCCACGACGGGGGAATGAATGCCGTCATGAGCGTCTTCTCCTGCTACCGCCCGGAGCTCACCCATCAGATCGCCCTGAATGCCGAGACCCGCAGCGGCGACTACCTTTCGCTGCTCGCGGCGGGCCTGCACCACACCGCGCTCGTGTCGCTGAAGCGCACCATGCGGCGTGGCCGTGACATCCCCGAGGCGAACGTCGCAGGTATGGTGGCCGCCGCCGAGCAGGCCGACATCTACCTCAGCCGAGCGCTGACCGTCGCCGCGCAGCCCAGCGCAGCGTACGCCGAACAGCAGCGCACGGCGATGACCTTCGGCCAGGATCCCTGGGATCTGTACGCCGAGGGCCTCAGGCGCTGCCCAGGCAGCATGCTGATCAGCGAGGCGCTGCTGCGGGCACTGCGCGCCGAGTGGGGCGGGAAGGGAGATTACAGCGGCATGCGGGCCTTTCTGACGCGCCCGGAGATCCGGGACCTGCCATCGGAGCAGCTGCGCCGCCTCACCGCACTCGAACTCGGGTACGAAGCCCACCACCATCTGCACTTCAGGGACGATCAAGGCGGCGCGGAGCGGCTGTACCGGGAGTCCCTGGCGCTCATGGCGACCGTGGACGTCCTCACCGCGATGATCGACGCGCCCGGCACCGACCATGCCCTCGCGGAAGAGTACGTCCGGAAGGTCCTGGAACTGGACCCCAACAACGACCACGCCCGCGCCCGCCTCGGTGCCCGGCACGCGTTGCGCGGCCGCAGCGGGTACGGCCTGAAACTCCTGCGGGACGCCCGCACCTGGGGAGAGCCGTACGCCTCAGACCAGCTCAACCACCCGTACTTCCGGGTCATCGCGCTGGGCCGCTTGGTGATGCGCCTCGGGTTCTGACGCCGCCAGACGAGTTGCAGCAGCCGATCCGCAGCATGGGAGTATGTCCAGAAAAGTCGCCCTCCTCATCCAACCCGCTCCACAGAGCCCCCAGGCGTACGTCGACTTCTCAGGCAAGCAACCTGTGAGCGTAGACCACGTGCGTGGTGTGGCCAGACGGGCGACGCGACCTGATCGGCGCGGCCCTTGACGGCA
>JANXWI010000269.1 GCA_025351205.1 Deinococcus sp. | reverse complement strand
AACTCACGTCGCCCACCGCCACCACGTCCGGACGGCCACGGGCGCTGAAGACTTTGCGGAGATTGATGACTTCAAGGGTGGGCGCGGCGTCCCGGTCAGGACGGAACGGGTGTGGAAGCTGGCCGGGTTCAGTTCTGGAGGGCCGGGTCATGGCGGGCCTCCTGTGGCGCGGGCGTCACCTGTGGGTCGTAGAGGAAGCAGGCGGCGGTGTGCCGGTTCCCGACCGTAAACGTAGGCGGTGCTTGCAGGTCGCAGACGCCCGGCATGCGCTGCGTGCAGCGGTCAAAAAAGGGGCAGCCGGGCAGCTCTGCCGACAGCGGCGGCGGGCGGCCCGGAATGCCGCTGCGGCGCTAGCGCGGCCCGGTCATCGGCGGAAAGGCGTTCATCAGCTGCTGGGTGTAGGGGTGCTTCGGGTGGGCGTACAGCTGGTGGGCCGGGGCCTGCTCGACCACCTGTCCGGCGTACATGATGGCGACCCGGTCACTCATCTCGACCAGCAGCGAGAGGTCGTGCGTGATGAACACCACCGCGATGCCCAGCCGGGTGCGGATCTGCGCGATCTCCTGCAAGATCTGGCGCTGCACCACCACGTCCAGGGCGGTGGTCGGCTCGTCCATCACGATCAGCCGGGGTTCCAGCGCCAGGGCGGTGGCGATCACCACGCGCTGCTTCATGCCGCCCGACAGCTGGTGCGGGTAGGCGTCGAGGTACTGTTCGCGGACACCCACCAGGCCGAACAGTTCGCGGGCGCGGGCATCGAGCCTTTTGGGGTCGGTCACGCCGTGCGCCTGCATCGCGTCGTAGACCTGTTCGCGCACCTTCAGCACCGGGTTGAGCACATTCATCGAGGCCTGAAACACCACGCTGAAGTCGCGCCAGCGCACCTGCCGCAGCGCTTCGCCCGAGAGTGCCAGCAGGTCCTGGCCCATCAATTGCACCGAGCCGCCCAGCACCGCTCCCGGCGGGGCGAGCAGCCGGGTCACGGCAAACGCCAGCGTGCTCTTGCCACAGCCGGATTCTCCGGCCAGCCCCAGGAATTCGCCGGGGGCCACGTCCAGCGAGACCTGCCGCACCGCCCGTACCACGCCGCCCGCCGAGGCGTACCCCACGTCGAGGTCGCGCACCGCCAGCAGGGGCTGAGCAGCTGAGTCCTGCGGATCGATGGGCGTGCTGGGGGGCCGCTGGACACGTGCAGGCAGTGTTGCCCTGCCCCGCGCCAGCCTGGGATTGCCCAGCTGGTCGATGCTGAAATTCAGGAACGCGAAGGCCGTGCCCAGCAGGGCGATGCCCAGCCCCGGCGCGGCCACCCACCACCACGCCCCCTGGAGCAGCGCCCCCTTGGCCTGCGCCCAGTACAGCATGGTGCCCCAGGTGACGAGCGACACGTCGCCCACGCCGATAAACGACAATCCCGCCTCGCTGAGAACTGCGTACAGGGCCGCGCCGAAGAAGTTCGCGGCGATCAGCCCCAGCATGTTGGGCAGAATCTCCATGAACACCACCCGGCCCGCCCCTTCACCCGACGCCACGGCGGCCTGCACGAAATCGCGCTCACGCAGCGCCATCGCCTGTGAACGCAGCACCCGCGCCCCCCAGGCCCAGCCGGTGAAGCTGATCACGATAATCACCGGCCACACGCCTCCGCCGCGCAGAAACGCCGAGGCAATAATGACCAGCGGCAGGCCCGGCAGCACCAGAAAGACGTTGATCAGGGCGTTGATGGCCTCGTCGATCCAGCCGCCGAAGTACGCGGCGCTCAGACCCAGGGCCACGCTGAGCGTGGTGGCGATCAGCCCGGCCACCGCGCCCACCAGCAGGGTCAGGCGCGCGCCGTACAGCAGCTGCGCGAAGATGTCCTGGCCGATGGCGGTGGTGCCCAGCGGGTGTGCCCCCGACAGCGGCATGAAGGCCCCGAATTCCAGCGAAGTCGGGTCGTAGCGCGTGATGACCGGGGCCAGCAGGCCGAGCAGGAGCAGCGTCAACAGGATGCCACCGCCGGTCAGTGCTCGGGGTTGACTGAAAAAGGGCTGGCGCAGTAAAGACCGGATGCCGCTCACGCCCGGCCCTCACGCACGCGCGGGTCGAGCAGCAGGTTCAGCAGGTCCACCGCGAAGTTGGCGACCAGCACCGTCAGGGCGATGAAGAAGAAGATGCCCTGCATCAGCGGGTAATCCAGCCCCACCACCGACTGGAACAGGTAAAACCCCAGCCCCGGATAGCTGAACACGATCTCGGTCAGAATCTGTCCACTGATCACGAAGCCCAGCGCCATGCCGAAACTGGTGAAGCTGGGCAGCAGCGCGTTTCTCAGCACGTAGCGGCTCACGATGCGCCGTTCGGTCAGCCCCTTGGCGCGGGCGAACGCCAGATAGTCCTCGCTCGCTACGCTCACCACGTTGTTGCGCATGGTGATCAGCCAGCCGCCCAGCGAGGTGACCAGAATGGTCAGGAAGGGCAGCGTGAAGTGGCGCAGCAGCGACGACCACCAGCCCGCGCTGAAGGCGTCGCCGGGAAACGGATCGAGCGCCCCGCCCAGCGGAAACCACCTGAGCTTGAAGGCGAAGATGTAGAGGGTGAGCAGCGCGAACCAGAAGTACGGCATGCTGCTCAGGAACAGCGCCACGGGCGTCAGGGCGTCGGCCAGCGCCCCGCCCCGCTTCCAGCCGCTGTACAGGCCCAGGGCGCTGCCCAGCACGAACGACACCACGGTGGTGACGCCCACCAGGCCAAGCGTGTACGGCAGCGCCGTCCCGATCACGTCCAGCACCGGGGTGGGAAACAGGCTGATCGAGCGCCCGAAGTCGCCGCGCAGCAGGCGGCCCAGGTAGCCGAAATACTCAGACACCGGTGTCCCCAGGTCGTTCAGGCCGTAGGCGATCTTGAGCGCGTCCACGGCGGAGGGGTCCAGGCGGCCCTGGTACTTGGCGAGCATCACGCTCACCGGGTCGCCCGGAACCAGGCGCGGCAGAATAAAATTCAGGGTCGCGGCCACCCACAGCGTGAACAGCAGGATCGCCACCTTTCTGAGCAGGTACGGCACGTTCACCTCGCTGGCAAGGGGGATGAGAGGGTCGTTAACAGATAGTTTGAAGCTTTTTAGAGCATTTGTCCGAACTCCTCTGCCGAAATAACAGCCTTTGGTCAGCTCCATTGTCTTGGGCAGAACGGACGCGCCTTCTTGGTCAGAGCAGCGCGGTTGACCACGCTTGACCGCTGGGCACGCCTGCCCGCTTCTTGGGCAGAACGGACGCGGCTGGCCACGCCTGCCCGCTCGGTCAAAAAGAAAACGCCTTTTTGACAAATGCTCTAAGTTTTCACAGGCCGCCCCGCGCCAGCAGAGTTCAGCGGGAGGCTCGCCCAGAGCGCATACCGTCAGGCAGGCGTGCTGGCGACATGCTCAGCCGCCCGCGCCCAGCCGGCCCAGCCACACGCCCACCCCGAACACCACGCCGCCGCCGATCACCACCTGCATGATGGTCTGGGCCAGCGGGCTGCGCATGTAGCGGTACTTGATAAAGGCGATCACAATCAGCTCGAAGACCACCACCACGTAGGCCAGCATCAGGGCGGTGTTGAGACTGGCAATCAGGAAAGGAAGGGTGTGCAGCATGCCGCCCAGCACGGTGGCCACCCCGGTGATCACCCCGCGCGCCAGAGGTGTGCCCCGCCCCGAGACCACGCCGTCGTCACTGAGCGCCTCGGCCAGCCCCATGCTGATGCCCGCCCCCACGCTGGCCGCCAGACCCACGTAAAAGGCGTCGAGCGGCTTGCCAGTCAGGCCCGCCGTGGCAAAAATCGGGGCCAGGGTGCTTACCGAGCCGTCCATCAGACCCAGAAGTGCGGGCTGAATCTTCTGCAAGATGAAGCTCTGGTCGTGCCTGGTCTCCGGGGTGGTCGTCATGGTGGGAGCTTATCAGGAACAATTATCAGTAAGCAAACCCATGCGTTTTGTCAGGTTTAGCCGTCCAGAGCCGCCCAGAACAGGGCGTCCACCGTGGCTGGCAGCGTCTGCCGGTCGGCCTGTTCCTTGAACACGCTGCTCAGCTGCTGGGCGCACATTTATTGCAGCACGGACTCGACTTCTGGCCCTCGCCTTTAACTGACAGCCGATTCATATTGCAGCAAGCTCCTGACGTAGGGTTCCAGCAAGCGTCCAAGGTCATGTACCTCGAAATCGTAGAACAAGGCGTAGTGTTCACTGGAGAAGATGTCCATGAGCCCCTGGTCGTAGAGCTGGGCATCGAACAGCGACTTCAAGCCGTAGAAGCCGTGGCCCTGTCCCATTTTGAAAAACTTCCTGTCCCGGTCCGTGAGCCAGTTGTTGATAGTTCTGGACCTGACAAGCGCGGGGACGCCAACGTCTTCCAGCAGTTGAAGCACGTCTTCGTCCTGATAATCGAACACTATGATCCGGTTGACGATTTTCTGGTTGAGGGTTACAACTGCCAGCTCGATCTCTGCCCTCGAGGGTGCGAACCACAGGATTGTCTCGTTATCCGCGACGGTCGCTGGGATGGCGTCACTGAGCGGCTGGATTGTCCATCCGTCGGACGTAGCGGCCAGCCGGGAGAGAATTTTCTCTACCCGCTGCTGAGCGTCTGCCAGATCCTGTGCCGAGAGGCCCAGCTCTTTAATTGGAGACCCGATGTTTACTACCGGTTGAATTGAGATGGTCATTTCGTCCTCAAGACTGGTGCTGCTTGACCCGGCGAAAGTGGTGCCAGGTCCAGCTTAATACTGAAGTTGAGCAGTACGTTGTCCGAGCGTTGCATCCCGTATTTGCTAAGCAGCGCATCATGAACGGCTTTCAATGCGGGTTCACGTATCTCGTAGGATCTCATTAGCTCCCCGACCGGGCGTTGCGCTGCGTTGGCAATCGAAAGGTGTGCGCCGGTGATCTGGTGGCCGGATTGAATAATGGATGTTTCTGCATACTGCACTGAGTGCGTTTGAAGGATTGCCAAATCTAAATCTATGCCGGCCCGACGGCTTTTCTCCAATTGCAAGATGGTCTCGAAGTTTTGAATAGTACTCATTTTGACACTATTTAGACCGCCGAACCCCACCCCCAGACGCTTCATCTGATAAGAAGTCATGTATGTAACGGTGGGCACCCCTTTGCCTGAAACGAGTGACACACTACTATTCACCCATTTCGGCAGGGTGTTTAGAAACGCCTCGCTCATGACCAAAGTTTTGGTTTTTGGATCATACATTCGCACAAATGAGCCGCTGGTGCCATTGGGTCCGGTCACTGTCGTTTCAATGGTTTTAACGCCTGTGACCTGATCTACGGTAATGGGGGGGGTTCAGTACCGGACAACTTGTGTTCATGCTGCGCCAGGAGAAGGAAAAGGATGTCTTAGAAGGTCAAAGTACGTCTCAGCCAGCGTTTTTTCCCACCGGATCGCCTGAGCAAGATATTCCCAACCATAGTTCACCATGCTGA
>JANXWI010000268.1 GCA_025351205.1 Deinococcus sp. | reverse complement strand
GAAGGGCTTCCTCCTGCGTTCCGGCTCAGGGCGTCCGCCTCCCATATTCTCGTCTCAGCCGCCGCGAAAGAAGCGCTTGAGGCCGCAGGAATTCAGGGAGTGATCTTTACGACTGGCCCGTACGAGTACTGATGTACCTGCTGCTCAGTTCAGGAATCGGTTGAGTTGCGCCACGTAGCGGGCCAGCTCGCTTGGCGCGGCGTACGTGCGGGCGGCCTCGACCCGTTCCTGTAGCACCTCGCAGTTCAGGGGATCGTGCTTGAGCAATTGATTGGCGAACATCACCACGCGCCGCAGGTCCCCGGCCTGTCTGTGGACCGCCATCTGCTGCCTGAGTTCGAAGCCCAGGGCCAGCAGCGCCTCGTCGCGCCTGGTCATCACCCACTCGCTCTCCTCCATCCCGGCCATGAAGGGCCCCCGGTACAGCGACAGCGCGCGCACCACTTCATTTCTGGAGGTGGCCTCCAGCAGCGCCTCGTAATCCAGCTCCACCTGTACCGAATGTCCCAGCCGGTAGCGGGGGGCGTGGTGCGGCCCCTCGAAGCGGACGACCGCCGCGCCCAGCTTGTCACGCAGGTCCCAGATGCACTGCCGGGCGTAGCTGGACGCCGTTTTGGCGTCGCGCTCCGGGAACAGGTCGCGCTGGATCTCGGCGCGGGTGCGGTTCGGGTGCAGGTGCAGGTAGGCCAGCAGCAGCGGGGTATGCAGGTACAGGAAGCTCAGCGCCTGGCCGTCGCGGCTGATGGATACCTTGCCCAGCGTCGTGAGCTGAAGGCGCATCGCCCCGTCCTCGACCAGCCGGTGCTGGCCGGTCAGCTGGCCGAACTCGTCCATCAGCGGCTCGACGTAAGGCGCGGTGTCCGGGTCCAGCACCGCAAAGGCCATCAAGTGGTGCAACTCTTCGAGATCGGGCCGGAACTGGGCAAAGGATTTCAGGCGCAGCAGCAGGGTCATGGCCTCCTGCAGCAGCCGCGCCGCCTCGCGCTCATGGTCCGGCAAGGCGTTTCCCGCCTCCAGGGCACAGGCCGCCCGGTGCAGCAGCGCCCGCACGGTGCCCGCCTCATCCCCGGCCTCCTGGGCGAGCGCGACAGCCCGGCCCAGGCTGTCGTAGCCGCCCGGATAATCGCCCCGGCGCCGCCGCAGCACCCCGTCGGTGGCCCACAGCGCGGCGGGCCACTGGTTCATCGGGACCTGGAAGGCGTGCAGGGTCCTCAGGGCCGCCCCGTGCTGGTGCCGCAGGCTCTGATGCTCGGCCACCCTGGAGGTGACCCACTGCTGGAGGCCGTAGTCGTCCACCCCTTCGAGGTCCGTCTGAAGGTCATCCAACATCAGCTCGTACCCCCGCTCATCCCCGCGCAGGCGGTGCAGCTCAGCAATGCTGGTGTTGAGGTACAACACGTTCAGCTTAGGCGCGCCCGGACGCAGGGTCCGCCGCACCTCCAGCAGGGTCTCGTCCGCCCCGCTGAAGTCCCCGTCCGACACCTGCAGGTCCAGCAGCGACTTCAGGGCCGTCAGGCGGGGCGCGCTGTCCGGCTCGACAGGCAGGGCCCGCACCGCGTCCTGCAGCAGCCGCCGGGCGAGCTGCGGCTGCCCGGTCAGCAGGTACATCTGGGCGAGTGACTGGGCCACCCGCGCCGAGAGGGCGTCGTCCCCCAGCGCCACGTAGCCGTGCCAGGCGCGCTCGGTGCGGTTCACTCCCGCCTCGGTACGCCCGGCCTGAAAGTCGCTGACCCCCCACCAGCGCCACGCCCGGAATTTCAGCTCGGTGTCCTGCACCGTGCTGCTGATGGCCTCCAGGCGGCGGGCGGCCTCGTCGAAGCGGCCCGTCAGGCGCAACAGATTGCCGTACTCGATGGCCCCCTCGTCATCGCCGAGCACCGAGGCGCGCAGCAGCGGCAGCTCGGCCTCGCCCAGCTCACCCGTCCGCAGCAGCGAGATGCCCAGCAGCGCCTGTTCCCGGCCGGTGTGCGCCCGTCCGCGCAACAGGGCGACGACGCCCGCGTAATCGCTGACTTCAAAGAGGAGAGGGGCGTCCTGGGTATGCGTCATGTTCCAAATCGATTCTAAACACTTCTCACGTTACTGTGCGGGCATGTACAAATTCCTGACCGCGTTCGTGATCCTCGTCGCCCTGGTAGGCACCCCCGCGCTGGCCGCCGCGCCCAGCCCGTCCGCGCCGAGTGCTGGCCAGGGGCCGGTCGCCCTGGGCGGGGCCGTGAGCTTCGGGGACCGCTGAAGTGACGCGCCCCGCCATCCAGCCCGCCCAGCACCCGCTCCGCCGGACGCCCACCCAGACCGGGGTGACCGCGCCGGTTCAGGGAAACGCTCAGCTGGCCCTTCCGGTGTTCCGGGGACCGTCCATCAGTTTCGGCGACCGCTGAGGAGAGGTTCTGCCAGCTGGTCTTTCTGAACCAGTTTTCTGATGAATAGGAAGGTGAACCAGCACCTGTACTTACTTAACTCCGAGTGTTCACAGGTCTACAGCCGCCCTTCCACGGGCGGCCTTTTCTGGTCTCAGAGGTGGCACCGGGGATCTTCGACCATCGTGGTGCTGACAGGGAATGTCCCCGGGATGAGCGTCTGAAATGATGCTGGCCCATCTGAACCGTGTCGAAGGCGCTCAGATTGTGTTTTTTGACAGGGGTGTGACGCACTCCCATTCCCACTGAATTGCCGCCCGGAGTCTTCCTCACCACAGCCAGAACATCCTTCTTCTGTCACCTGTGGCGTACGCAGCTTACTCTAACGATATGTCACACTTCCCTCTGACCCATCCGGAAGGCCTTTCCTGTCGCAGCCAGCTGATCAGCAGGGGGTTGGTCAGGCGCCTTCAGCACCCCGCGCCCAGTCGCGCCGAGATGGATGTCTGCCTGGAAGAGACCGATCCTGGCTTCCTGTGCCTGTATCACGACGTGTCCGGAACAGTGCCGCGGGAACTGGAAGTGTGCTGGGGCACGCATGACCACATGGCCTGGAGGGGCAGGCACACCACTGTTCAGCCGAGCGTCCCCAAGTGACGGGCGCGGCCCGTCCCGCGCTGCTCACCCCTGCACTGGCCCACCGGGTGGAATTCACCTACACGGCCTACACCGCTGCCACCCTCGCGGTGCTCAGCACCTCGCCGGAACAGGCGGGCGAGGTGCAGCGTTTCGGCCAGACCTGGGCCTTTCGCCGTCCAGCCCAGCCGCACGGCTGGATGTACAACCGCGCAGCACACTTCAGCGAGGCCGACCTGCCGCACCTGCCCGGCCTGCTGGCCTACTTCGCGGACGCCCAGATGCCCGCGCGCTTCGAGATCATCCACCCGGAGCTGTCGCCCCGGCTGAGTCTGGCGCTGATCGATGCTGGCCTCGTCCCGAGCACCTGCGACGTCGCGTATGCAGGGGACATCATCCTGGCCGACGCCCCGGATGCCGGGGACACCGGGATTCAGGTCACGTCGGTGACCACCCGGGCGCAGGTGGCCACGCTGCTGGAGGTACGGCAGGCCGCGTTCCACGCGCGGCCCGTGTCGCCGGAGCAGCTCGACCTGCACTGTCAGCGCCTGCTGCGTCCGGATCAGCGACATCTGCTGGCATGGGTCGACGGCCACGTGGCCGGCTTCGCGTCGCTGTTCATCCACCAGCGCACCGCCTATCTGGCGCTCGCCGGCACGGCCGATGCCTGGCAGGGGCGAGGGGTACAGCAGGCGCTGCTCCAGGCGCGGCTGCAGTTGGCCCAGTTGCTGGGCTGTGACCTGGTGGTGGGCATGACCCAACCCGGCGGTTCCAGCGGTCGCAACCTGCAGCGGGCCGGTCTCGGTCTGGTCAACACAAGGACCGTGTGGACTCGACCCTCAGGGTGACGCGCGGATGGGCGCCGTAGAGATGTACACGCGGCCCATCTACCTCTGGTTCTGCGGCCCGCTTCAGACAAGCGTAACCACCACCGGCGCGTTGGCCAACTGGGAGCGGTGGCACTCAATCAAGGTCTTTACTGGAGTCGATGCCCCGCCCACCTGCCATCCGTATCCTTCGTGGATGTGCCCGAAGAGCCGCCCTGAGCGGTCAGTGTGAGCGGCAGGTGTCGACGTATGCCCCAGGATCATCCAGCGGGTCAGCACCTGGTTACGGCATTTGCCAGACAAGGCCAGTCGCGCGCCAGCTACACTGGAACTGTCCACCCCCAGTCCCACTTGTGCCTCTTCAAGAGAGCCGATGACCCTGTCCCGCTGGCTGCTCGCGCCTCTGCTGCTCACCGCCTGTACCTCGGCCCCGACCCCCGCCCCCGCGCTGCCCCTACCGGATCCCGCGCAGCCTGCCACCTACAGTCAGAGTGGTGACTTCAGCGTCTTCAGCAATCAGGTCAATCCGGACGCCCCGGTACAGACCGGAGCGGCTGGTCGTTTCCTTCAGCTTCGTTCTCCGGTCCCCCGTCTGCCAAATTTCGAGCGCCTCAACGACTGCATCGTGCAGGTTGGCAGGCCATTGGCACCGAGAGCGAGCCGCCCGGGGACGGACGCTGTTCATGTCGGGGCACAGCTTCCGTTCTCTTACGACATCGGCGCCAGTGAGGCCATTACCCTGCGCGGCGCGGTCACAGCGGCATTGGTCGCCTCTGTCACGAAGACCGTGTACCCAGGAGGTGAGACCCCCGCCATTCTTTACGGGAACGAGCGCCTCCAGCCGCTTCCTCTGGGCCTCACGGTGGTCATTCCAGGGGCTGTGGGCGGGTATCCCGCTGTAAGCACCGCCCTGCCGGACGCCCTGCCCGCCCGGCTGCTGGAACCGGTGGACGGCAATCTCCTGTCGCTGACTGGGAACGTCCGCTGGAGTGACGCGACCTTTGATGCTTCCGGCCAGGTGTCGTTCGCCATCCCCGTGCAGGTCGAGAGACCAGAAGACGTGATCGTGTTCTGCAACGTCATCAATGACGGCAACTTCAACCTCTCTCCAGAGATCATCGCGAAGCTCACGGCGCTGAAGTGGACCTCGGCCCAGATCCTCGGTACCACCCGGAACGTCGAACGGATCATGTATCAGGGCGACACCCTGCTGATCATCGAGCACTCTGCCTCAGTTGCCTATCCTGCGAAGTAACGCGCAGAATTTTTCTTCCAGATCTTCAGACGGTCACGTCCACCGACAGGCGTCAGTAGCGAGTTTGACTGTGCTAATGACACGGGAAGCATTCACGCCAACTGTTGTGTCGGTCCAGCCTCCCGTCACCCCTCAGGACGCTCAGATCCCGTGGCTCCGAAGGGTCGGAGTTCGCCGTACCTGGCAAGCCAGCGCACCTCGTCGCCGATGCCGCACACCACGCGGTCCAGGTGAATGACGCCGTTCTCCTCCCGGACCTGCGCTTCCAGAGTGTCCAGCAATGAGAAGAGCGTCATGACCTTGTTGCCGTTCCGGCGTCTGGAGGTGATCATCACCGAGGTGTGGGCCAGCCGTTCCAGGGCGCGCAGCAGGTCCCCGTCTCCGAGGTTACCCTGCACCCCGAAGGGGGCCAGGGCCGCCTGTAACCCGGCGGCGTCGGTCAGAATCCTGGGGTAGGGGCCCTGTGGAGCCTGCTGCTGGTGCAGAAACAGCAGCGCCCGCAGCACCTGCGCGTCGTACCCGTGCGGCACCCCCTCACTGGAAGACGACCTGACTGTGCGTCGACCCAGGGCGGTTCCCCTGGTGTAGGACCAACTGCGGAGGACAGTGTCCATTCTTGGCAGTGTGCTGATCAGGCCGTAGAAATCGAACTCGCCCTGCAGCAGCAGCTGCAAGGCGACCTGCTGTTCAGGCGACAGGATCACCCGCTTCACAGAGCATCTCCGGAGCTGGGCGTCACTGTCCGCAGTGTCATCGGGCCATTAGCGCCGCGTAGGCCGCGTTGATGGCCTTCATCCGCCGCTCGGCAAGCTGGCGGAACTCCTCGCCCAGACTGGTGACTCGGTCCGGATGGTACTGCCGCGCCAGAGATTTGTAGGCCGCCTGGATCTCGTCCCTGGAGGCTGTGGGACTCACGCCCAGCACCTCATGCGGTGAGGCGCCCTGGCTGGCCTCCTCGGCGGCCCCCAGCGTGCTCAAGGCTTCCATCAGCGTCCGGGCGTTGCCGCGCAGGCACCACACCTCGCCGACGAGCGAGAAGTCCTCATCGCCTGTTCTCGGCTGCCACACCACCGGCAGGCCCTGCAGTTGCCGGGCTGCCGAGATCACCTGTGCATGGATCTCCGCCCAGGATTTGACACGGTCGCCCTTCGGGGCCGAGAGGTCCATCCGGTCGGTTCTCGCCTTGACGTCGATCACGAATCTCTCCCCGTAGGGAGCGGTCAACTCGATGTCGGCGTCGCCCCCCTGGGCCAGCAGGACGCCCGTGCGCATCAACCAGCCTGCCGGGAGCTGTGCCTGCAGCTCCTCGATCGCCTGCGCCTCCACCGCCCGGCCCTGCTCGGAGGCGGTGGGCGTCGGGCCGTCCAGCCGGGCGACCATCCCAGACCAGGCCGTCAGCTGCGCCGCCAGGGCCTCCGGTGACGCGACCACGGTGCTCACACCCTGGTCCAGGGTCGGCAGGTACTCCCCCTGACTGCCTCTGGGCTGCACCACCCACAGCACCGTCTGTCCCTGCTGCACCACCCCGGCGTCCTCCCGGGCGTACCCGCGCAGCACCCCGGTGTCCAGCCCCTGCCACACCACGTGCGGGGTGCCGTACTTCGTCTCACTCCTGCCAGCCACCAGCCCGAGGTAGAAGGTCTGTCCCTCCGGGCTGACCAGCACCCGCGCCACATGCTGGGCCTGTGGATCCTTCGGGAGATAGGCTTTCCATTCCGTGCCCAGCGCCACACCCAACAGCGGCAGGTTGCCCTCCAACGCAAAGGCCGTTCGGTGCCGGTTGACGTAACGCAGGCAGACGATCACCGCGACCATCACCGCCAGCAACACTCCAGCTGCGCCCCCGAGCAGCGTCACCACCGTCGCTGCGGCGGCCAGCCCCGCCGCCAGCAGACGTTCCTGCCCCTTCAGGATCAGCAACATCCCCACGAACAGACCCAGGGCCAGGATGAGGGTCACCGCACTGTTGACATGCGTGAAGAGACTGAGGGCGACCAGGCCCACCAGGGGCACGCTGACCGTCAGCAGCGCTCGGCTGGCGCGGTAGTCTGGCGCTGCGAAGACCCGATTCCGGGAGACGCCCAGCAACCCGAGTTGGGTGAGGCCCTGCTGGGCCAGTTGATGCCGGCGCGAGATCGTCACGAGGCGGCTCCGTGGGAAGCCTGAGGCACAGAAAATAGGATGAACAACCTGGTCGGCAGCACGTCTCCGGAATCTTCGAGTGGCATCTTCCACAGAATGTATAATAAGTTAGACGCCAACATGTTGTGTCGTATAGGTGCATCCCGCCCGCCAGCCTGGGGTGTGGCCAGAGGCAAGCGCGAGTATTCCCAGGCGGAAGTACAGTACCAACACCAGCTGGGGCACCAAATCAGGGTGCTACGACAGGCGGCGGGTCTGATCCAGGACGACTTCGCCGACCGTGCAGGCCTGGAGCGCAGTTACATTCCCAGACTGGAGGCCGGGAAAATTGATCCCCGGCTCAGCACCCTGACGCGCATCGCGGGTGCCTTGGGCATCGAGGCCTCGGTATTGCTGGAGGGGATTCAGGAGAGTATCGAGCTAGATTCTCACTGAGGTCCAGGCAACATATGCAGCGCGACCGCCACCACAATTCTGTCAAGCACACGCCCCGCTTCAGGGTCGCGCGTCGCGTCCGGGACGCCAGTGAGCGACCAAGTCCGGTCGATTGCAGGCCTAGTGGGTGCGTCCTACATTAACCTGGCAATAGTTGTCAGGCCGGTGCTGTTCTCGATTAGGCACTAACCGCTGAGGACCGAGCGTGGCCCCTGCCGCCCGCGACGACGAGCGTTCCGATGCCCGTGAGTGGCTTTTATAGCCGCAATACCGAACAGTCACCGCCAATATCGATCACAACAAAGTTCAGCTTCTGGACTTTGGGCCTGAGCCGCTCAAGGGTCGGCGTCAATTGAGCCGCCCGAAGCCGCGCCTAGACCACTGAAGAAACCCGGGCACCGGGATTGAGCTTGAGAAATCGCCATCAGAGGGGAAACACACGACGTTGTGAATGCCTTACAGCAGCGCCATCGCGAACGGTCAAGCGTCTGAAATTTTCCCATAATTATGGAGCAGTTTGGCAAGCATCTGGGGTGCTAACCAAGACGTCAGTTGCTGGAAGGCAATGTGCGTTGGCAACAGGCTGAAGTCGGGACGACAAACAAGCACCGTCCCTCTTGCGTCCCCGACACGGCGTTGCCAGCCGCCATCCGCGGTATAAGCCGAGGAGGCTGTGGCTGTCGACTATAGTTGGCGCGTCGTGTCTATTCCTGTAACCCCCATAAATGAGATCGTTCCGGTGCCCAAACTGGGCTTTTCAGGACATGAAACGTTTCCCTTTCGGTATGGCTGGCTGACCAAGGCAGTGAAGGGTGCCAGATCGCATATGATGTTTTTCAATCACCAGGACGCCATTGTGAAGCTTGGAGTCGGGAAAAATATGGTGCAGAGTATACGCCATTGGGGTATCGCGACAGGCGTGTTGGAAGAGATGGGGCGAGGTGAAGTTGCCGTGACCACGTTGGGTCAGCAGCTGTTGGCTGAATGGGACCCTTACCTTGAAGATGCTGGATCACTGTGGCTCATCCACTGGATGCTTGTAAACACTCCTGAGAGAGCCGCCGCCTGGAATTTCGCCTTTTTTCGCTGGACGCGCCAGGAATTTACCAAGGGTGAATTGACCGACGCGTTGACTGAATTGGCTGAGCGGCAACAGGCCCGGGCCAAACGTTCGACGATTGACCGCGATGTCGATTGCTTGGTCCGGACATACCTGCCCGGAAAGAGCAGCAAGAAGGGTATTGCTGAAGAATCGTTTGACTGCCCTTTGGCGGAGCTCGGCCTGCTGCGCCAGTTGCAGGACGGCGAGCGATACGCCTTTTCCATAGGAGCCAAGCGAACCCTGCCAGCGGAGATCTTCGGGTTCGCGCTGCTTTCGTTTCTTGATCGGTTCCGGGGAGAACGGCAGACCGTTTCGCTCCAAGACGTCCTCAACGGTGCCGGAAGTCCGGGCCAGGCCTTCAAACTCAGCGAGAATGCGTTGGTAGAGAGCATTGAGGCCGTGCAGGAACTGACGGACGGAGCTATTGAGCTTGATGATACTGCCGGGTTGAGACAACTCTATTTGCGATGGCCTTCAGTACCGGACAACTTGTGTTCATGCTGCGCCAGGAGAAGGAAAAGGATGTCTTAGAAGGTCAAAGTACGTCTCAGCCAGCGTTTTTTCCCACCGGATCGCCTGAGCAAGATATTCCCAACCATAGTTCACCATGCTGA
>JANXWI010000196.1 GCA_025351205.1 Deinococcus sp. | reverse complement strand
GTACGTCACGCCCATCACGCTGCTCATTCTGCTTCCGGCGGTGGCGCTGCAATTCTCCGACTTCATCGGGCGCGGGCCAGCGCTGTACGCCGTGCCGGTGGTCAATGCGATGGTGGTCATTCTGGACATCGTGAAGGGCGTGCTGGATACCCCGATGGCTCTGCTGGCGGTGGCGGTCAACCTGATCTTCACGGGTCTGCTGGTGCTGCTGGCGGTACGCTCGTTCGGGCGGGAGCAGGTGATTTTCAGGAATTGAGCGGAGGCACCTGCCTTGCGGCGTCGCCCCCCACCCCGCTGCGTTGCAGCGCCCCTCCGCAAGCGACCAAGCGTCCTCATGGGAAGGAGTGGCGTGGTCAACCGCGTCCGTTCACGACGACAGCTGCTCTGGTCAAGAAACAGCTGTGCCAGTCTCCCCCAGGGGGCGAGGGGTAAAGGCTAAAGCCAGTGTTTGTACCCTCAAATCTGCTGCCCTGACCTACCAGAATCCAGAAGCCATCTCTAAGCAACTCGCAAAGACGCCCCCACCCTCTTCTTACCCGACAAGGCGAAAATGCAGCATCGAGCTACGCCCCTGGCCGCCACCTCTGGCTGCCTTGAGGGGCCAGCCACCAAAGGAGTCACATGACCACCCAGAATCTCGGAATGTCCAAGCGCAGCCTGCTTCTGCTGGGCGGCCTGACCGCCGCCGTCACCAATCCCGCTGCCCGCCAAAGATTACTGGACGCCGTGAACAGTGCCGCAGAGAGTGCCCAGGCCGCCTATCAGGACACGGTGAAGCCGCTGGCACATCAGGCCCAGGCGCAGCTTCAGGCGGGCGTGCAGGAGGTCAGCGCCCGCACCCAGGAGCTAGCTCACGTGGCCGCTGAACGCGGCACAGAATTCGCTCAGATCGCCGCCGAGCGCGGAACGGAACTGACCCAGGTGGCGGCAAAGCGCGGCGCGGAACTGGCCCAGGTCGCTGCTGAGCGCGGCGGTGAGCTGGCTCAGGTGGCCGCAAAACGCGGCTCCGAGCTGGCCTCACAGGGCACCGAAGTGGCCGCCGGGGTGGCTGCTGGGGTCACCTCACTGGCTGCCGAGCGCGGCGGCAGGGTGGCGCTCAGCGTCAGAGAAGGCGTGTCGGAGCTGCAAGGGGCGGGCGGCAGGCAGGTCCAGGGGCTGTTCGGGAGCGCCCAGGACACCCTGAAAGAGGCACAGCACACCCTGGACGACGTTCGCAAGGGCGGCGGCAAGGTGGTGGCGAAGAAGGTGCGCCAGGGCCGCAGGCAGGCCATGCGGCTGCAAAAAGAGCTGGGGCGAGAGGTCAGCGTGCGTGGACGAGAGCTGGAAAAGCTGTCAGGCAGAAAGCTCAGGCAGGCCGAGAAGGAACTGGCCGAGCTGAAAAAGCGCGGCGCAAAGGTCCAGAGGGTGGTTCAGAAGACGGCTGTCCAGGGTATCCGCCGCGTCAGGGGTGAACCCGAGCCGAAGGGCAGCGCCCTGAGCGCCGTGCTGGTCACCACGGGACTGCTGGTGGCGGGCGGCGTGCTGCTGGCCCGCGTGCCCGCCGTGCGCCACAGCATCCTGAAAGCGGTGGGAAGCGTCAGCCCGGAGGCCGCAGACGCGCTGCACCGTGCCGGAACCAGCGTGCGCGACCTGGTGGGCAGCGTCTGGCTGGAGCGTATCGAGCCGGAAACCGCCACGCCCGCCCCCGCCCCCAAGGACTCGCAGGCCACCGGCAGCGCCGCCGGGGCGTCTGTGGAACCCGGCGCACCTGCCCAGGCCGCCCCGCCCGCGCCCGAAGCAAAAGCTGCCGAGGAAAGCGTCAAGAACTGAGGTGCCGGGAAGGAAAGTGGTCTGGGTCGCCCCCTCACCCCGCTGCCTTGCAGCGCCCCTCTCCCACAAAGGGAGAGGGGAAAAGCGTTCTACCCCTGTATCCCTAGTACAGCGTCAACCGATCTGACGGGGTATCAACTTCTGGTAAGTCATTGGATGCTCAGCCCGTTCACCCCCTCCCCAGCCCTCCCCCCTCAAGGGTGAGGGAGCGAAGCGGCCTAAATTCACCCAGCCCTAATCGGTTGTCCATGTACCAGAGCATTTGTCCGAATTCCGGTACGAGAGAACCGTACTCTCGTTCGTCCATTCTCCCAACTGCCCGGCTAAATTCACTCCCGTTGGTCAGTCAAAAAGAGAAAGCCTTTTTTATAAATGCTCTATGGGAAAAGGGTCTCACGCAGCGAGGGGGTGAGAGGGAAACAGGCCGGGCATCCCAGAAGCTCTGACCCGTTAACCGCAAAACCCCACCATGTATTCCCGTTTTCCACATGCCCGGTAGTCCCGCCTCATTTGTCCCTGCCCGGTGGGGCTAGGCTGGGCACATGACCACTTCCCTGCCTCCCCGCCCGGACGTGCAAGCCGACCTGACCGAGCGCCCCGAGTTGACGCAGCGCCCCGAATTGATACAGCGTCCGCGCCGGACCCGCCGCACACCTGCCCTGCGCTCGCTGACCCGCGAAATCTCGCTGTCGGCGGCGCAGTTTATTTACCCGCTGTTCATTCACGAGGGGCAGGGCGAGCAGCCGATTGCCAGCATGCCCGGCGTCTCGCGGCACAGCGTGGCAGGCGCGGTGGCAAAGGTGGGCGAGGCGCTGTCTCTGGGCGTGAACACGGTGGTGCTGTTCGGCATTCCCGATTCCAAAGACGCCGTGGGCACGCAGGCGTACCTCGACACGGGCATCATCCAGGTGGCGACTCGGGCCATCCGGGCGGCGCACCCGGCGGTGACGATTATTGCCGACACCTGCCTGTGCGAGTACACCGACCACGGGCACTGCGGGCCGCTGTGCGAGATCGGCGGCGAGGTCACGGTGGACAACGACGCCGCGCTGGAACTGCTGGCACTCACCGCCGTGTCACAGGCGCGCGCCGGGGCCGATATCGTGGCTCCCAGCGCCATGATGGACGGCCAGATCGGGGCCATCCGCACAGCGCTCGACGCGGCGGGCTTCACGCACGTTCTGGTCATGAGCTACGCCGTCAAGTACGCCAGCGCGTATTACGGCCCCTTTCGTGACGCGGCGGGCAGCACCCCCAGTTTCGGGGACCGGGGCAGCTACCAGATGGACCCGGCGGGCGGCTACCGCGAGGCGCTGCGCGAGGCCAGACTCGACACCGAGCAGGGCGCGGACTACCTGATGGTCAAGCCGGGGCTGCCGTACCTCGACGTGATCCGGGTGATCCGCGACGCCTCCCTGCTGCCTCTGGTGGCCTACAACGTGTCGGGCGAGTACGCGATGCTCAAGGCCGCCGTGGCCGCCGGGATGCTCGACGAAAAGCGCACCGTGCTGGAGACCCTGATCGCCTTTCGCCGCGCCGGGGCCGACGCCATCATGACCTACCACGCCCTGGACGCCGCCCGCTGGCTGAGAGAGGATGCCCAGGTCCGGGAAGGTGTTCAGGCCAGGATGTAAAGGCCAGTTCTGTGAAAAAATGAACATTGATTGCATGATTTGCAAGAGTGGTGTGAAGGGTCTTCATGTAATGTGAAGGTATGACCATGCACCGTCAGCCCGCTCCGCCCCTGGCGCACCTTATTCAGGCCAGAATGCAGGAGCTGGGATGTGCCACGCCCGAGGAATTCGCCCAGGAGGCTGACCTGAGCCGCATCACCGTGCAGTCGTTGCTCAAAGGCCACGACGCCATGGGCCTGGAATACACCCCCAGCCTCCAGGCGCTGGTGAACCTGTCGCACGCCCTGAACCGCCCGGCCCACGAACTGCTGTACCTGCTGCGCCCCGACGCCCTGGGCTGCACCGTCTGGAACTCGAACTGAACGACTGAACCGTCTTTTTTTGAAGCACACAGAAGAAGCACATTAAAACGGTCCGGTTCTCGCTGGACCGTTTTTCAAGTACATCCAGAGTACTGTTTCAGGACCTCGCGTCTTGGGCAGAACGGAACGGTCATACGGATTCCGCCAAATTCCGTAACACCCGTAAAAGCGGGCAGGCGTCGTATGCGGCGTCCGTTCTGCCTAGAGCATTTGTCAAAGAGGCGTTCTCTTTTTGACCGTCTGGAGCGGGCAAGCGTGCTCAAGCGCGCTGTTCTGCCCAAGACAGGAGTGAATTTAGTCGAGGATTTGGGAGGCGGGCAGGCGTGCCCAGGCGCGTCCGTTCTGCCCAAGACAATGGAGCTGACGAAATGCTGTTATTTCGGCAGCGGAGTTCGGACAAATGCTCTAAGCGGCGAAGCGTGCTCAAGCGCGCTGTTCTCGCCAAGAAGACACGCAGGGTGTTCCTCCACACCGCAGAATCCGTACTTTCTATTTCCGTTGGTCGGATTGATTCCGCAAACGACACGGAATCAATCGGAATTCGTATCAACAATGGTTGGGACAGTCTCTGAACCAAGAAATCTAATGCCGATAAACAGGGCGTTTTTGCCCCTCCCCCTTGAAGGGAAAGGCTGGGAGGGGGTGAGTAGACTTGGCGTCCTAGACGGCTTTTCCTTGATTCGCTTCTTTTCCTTGATCCGCTTCTTTTCCTTGATCCGCTTCGTCCTGCCCATCGAAACTGTCCTGACCATTGATCAAGCGCCTGCTGGGCGCTGTCCTGATCAAGAACGCCCCACAAGACGCCAGGTCGCTCCACCCAGGTGATCTGAGGATGGGTGTACCCGGTCAGGTCCTTCCGATTGGGTATGCTGACGCCATGGACAAAGTATTCGGGAGCGCCCAGGCGGCGCTGCAAGACATCGTGCGCGACGGGCAGACGCTGGCGGTGGGCGGCTTCGGGCTGTGCGGCGTGCCCGAGGCGCTGATTCTGGCCCTGAGGGACACGGGCGTGAAGGAACTGACCGTGGCCAGCAACAACGCGGGCGCAGACGGATTCGCCCTCTGGGAGCTGCTCCAGACCCGCCAGATCCGCAAGATGATCTCGTCGTACGTGGGCGAGAACGCCGAGTTCGCCCGGCAGTACCTGGCAGGCGAGCTGGAACTGGAATTCACGCCGCAGGGCACGCTGGCCGAGCGGCTGCGGGCAGGCGGCGCGGGCATCCCCGGTTTCTATACCAAAACGGGCGTCGGCACATTGATCGCCGAGGGCAAGGAACACCACGACTTTGGCGGTGTGGCCTACATTCTGGAACTGGGCATCGTGGCCGACGTGGCGCTGGTCAAGGCCTGGAAGGGCGACACGGCGGGCAACCTGATCTACCGCAAGACCGCCCGCAATTTCAATCCGCTGGTGGCGACGGCGGGGCGCGTCACGGTGGCCGAGGTCGAGCATCTGGTGGAGGTGGGGGAACTCGATCCCGATCAGGTACACACGCCGGGCATCTACGTGCAGCGGCTGGTGCATAACCCTTCGCCGCGCAAGCTGGTGGAACACCGCACGGTGAGGGCCTCCGCTAACCCAGGTCAGGAGGCGCAGGCGTGAGCTGGACCCGTGACCAAATGGCGGCCCGCGCGGCACAGGAGCTGCGAGACGGCATGTATGTCAACCTCGGCATCGGCATGCCAACCCTGGTGGCCAACTTCATTCCGCCGGGCGTGAACGTCATGCTGCAAAGCGAAAACGGCCTGCTGGGCATCGGTCCCTTTCCCACCGAAGACGAACTCGACAGCGACCTGATCAATGCGGGCAAGCAGACGGTCACGGCGCTGCCGGGAGCCAGCTTTTTTTCCAGCGCCGACAGCTTCGCCATGATCCGGGGCGGGCACGTCAACCTCGCGATCCTGGGGGCCATGCAGGTGGCGGAAAACGGCGACCTCGCCAACTGGATGATTCCCGGCAGGATGGTGAAGGGCATGGGCGGCGCGATGGACCTGGTGGCGGGCGTGCAGCGCGTGGTGGTGCTGATGGAACACGCCGCCAGAGACGGCTCGCCCAAGCTGCTGCGCCGATGCGACCTGCCGCTGACCGGGGCGGGCGTGGTCAGCCGGATCATCACCGAGTTGTGCGTGCTGGACGTGACGCCGACAGGATTTGGGTTGGTCGAGCTGGCCCCCGGCGTGACGCTCGAAGAGGTGCAGGCCAGAACCGGGGCACAGATTCAGGCGGCCAAAGTAAGCTGACGGGCGACCCTCGGGTGGTGGGGCGCATGGACGACACTGCCCAGACCCGTTCAGTTCTCTGTCGTAGCGGCGTCCAGGCGTTGTGCTCTTGACCAGAGCAGCGCGCCCTTGATGGGCAGAACGGAGCGGTCAAGCGTCCTCAAGGGCGCTGGTCTGACCGAGAACGCCGTTCACGACGCCTGCCCGCTTGCCTGCCCGCTTCTTGGGCAGAACGGACCCCCATCAGGGCCAGCCCGCTTGGTCGGGAGGAACAGGACATCACCATCTAGCATTTGTCATAATTCCACTGCCAAAACAACTGCCTTTTGTCAGCTCCATCATGCCCAATGCTCCACTAAATTCACTCCTGTCTTGGGCAGAACGGACGCGCCTGGGCACGCCTGCCCGCTCCAGTCGGTCAAAAAGAGAAAGCTTTTTTGACAAATGCTCTATTTGGAACCAGTGTCAATAAAACTGGCCCAGATCAAAATTCACGGCGTACACGCACCCGGAGTCGGATTCGGTTCGCACGATCACGTCGATCTTGTCGTTGGCGTTGATGCCCGCCTTGGTCGGCTCGAAGTAGTAGACCAGCGTGCCGCCCAGTTTGCCCGCGCTGTCAGCCTTCCAGTCGTTGACGTAGCTCGACTTGAGCGGGGCCAGCAGCTTGCCGTCCGGCCCCTTCAGACCAATCTTGTAGGCCGCACGCTGCTTCAGGTCACTCAGGCCCGCGACCACCACATCCAGGCGCAGCTGGCCGTCAGGCATGCGCGAGGCCGGGTCTTTCAGTGCGGCGTCGGCGCTCAGGGTCTTGAAGCTGTCGCTGGCGGCGGCGGCCTGGAACGAGAGCTGGTCGGCCTGCCCGCTCAGGGTCAGCGAGGCCGGACGGCTGCCCGATTTGTCGTAGGCCGCAGGAGCGCTCAGCCAGTCGCTGAGGCAGGCGTCGCCGCCGTCGAAGACCTTCACGGCCCCCGGCCCCGGCCCCGCCCCGTTGGCCTTGAACTTCCCGGCCTCCACGCTCAGGTCAGCGGTCAGGTAGGTTGCCAACGGGTCACGGCGGCGGTAGGCGGCGTCGATCACGTTCTTGGCGGTGCTGGCGTCGAGTTTGGGAATCCAGGCCAGGGCTGGGGCAGCACTCAGCACGGCCAGCGAAAGAATCAGGACGGTCCGGGGAAGACGCACGGGACGGAAGACAGACACGGTACGGGAAATACGCATAGAAACACCTCAACACGCGGGAGTGACGGGAAGCTGATTCGGGCCTCAATCCTTGAGGTACACCAGGCGACAGGCCGTGCCCGCAGCGCGGAAGCGGGCGGCGGCGGCGCTGTCCAGCACGGCGTCTGTCAGGTACGGCGAGTTGGGCGAAAACTTGCTGGGCTGCACCTTCAGTGCTCTGACGCGGGTCAGGTTGGGCAGTCCTGCCAGCTGCGCCTCACTGGTGACGTAGCTCTGAAGGTTGCCCTCGTTGACCAGCCTGGAACTGACGCCCTGAACGAGTTCTGAGTCCGGCCAGAGCTGGTTGCCGCCCGGGTCGTAGACGAAGGTGGTCAGGTCGC
>JANXWI010000133.1 GCA_025351205.1 Deinococcus sp. | reverse complement strand
AGGAAGGTGGCCAGCACTTCGCCCGAATCCGGAGCTACATCTCGACCTGCCACAAGCAAGGATTGAATGTCTGGCATGGACTGGTTAGCATTTTTCGAGGCGATGTTATCATGCCTGACTTCACCCGCTGAGCAGTTACGTCAAATGTTTAATAAAAAAGCCGCCCCGACATTGATCCGGGGCGGCCTTCCTACAGTTTTCAGCTGTTCAGAGAACGACCAGACGTACATCGACGTTGCCGCGCGTCGCCACGCTGTAAGGGCAGACCTGATGGGCCTCGTGGACCAGTTTCTCGGCCAGCTCGCGCTCGACGCCGGGAATACGGACGTGCAGTTCCACGTCCAGGGCGAACGACAGGCCTGATTTCTGGAGGCCCACCTGGGCCGTGACCTCGCTCTGGGCGGTATCGACCTTGCTACGGCGGCCCACCACGCCCAGCGCCCCCTGGAAGCAGGCCGCGTAGCCCGCCGCGAACAGCTGCTCGGGGTTGGTTCCGGAGCCGCCGGGGCCGCCCATCTCGCCGGGCACGCTCAGGTCCAGCTTCAGGTGTCCGTCACTGCTCTCCACGCTGCCTGCCCGTCCGCCGTGGGCGGTGGCCTGCGCCATATAAATGTTGCCCGCCGTGGCCTGATTTCCTTCGTTCTGGGTCATGTAGAAACCTCCGGGGCAAAGTGTGGTCTTTTCGCCCGCCCCGGACGGTGAAAGGGCACGCTATTGCCTGACCACAGGCTTACTGATCTGAGTATGATACTCATCTGAGTACGGTATCCTGGGTCCAGTTTCACCCCGACCCGGAGGCTTCATGGTACAGACCGCGCTCTCTCTGCTGCAAGAGGCTCTTTCCGCGCTGCTGACGCTGGCCGTTCCCATTATGAGTGTACTGGCGGCGCTGTTCGTGGCCCTGTTGCTGGTCGGCCTGCTCGACAGGCAGCGGTTCCAGGCCGTTCTCGGCTGGTTTGGTAGTCACGCCGCCCGGATTGGGCGCGGCCTGCTGGCGCTGCTGGCGTTGGGCGCTGGCGTCCTGATGCTCGAGGTGACCCGCCGCAGCGTGGATGTCAGGCTGGGCGGGCAGGTCAACGCCCGCTACTCGAACACGTCGGATCCGAACACCACCGAGACCGTGCAGCAGGCCCCCACGGCCACCTACCTGGCCGAACGCACCTACACCCGCACCCTGAGCATTCCGCCCGCGTTGCTGCGGCGGGTCGGCGAGGAGGGCGTGCAGGTACTTTCGCCCTACCTGCAAGACCCCAGCAGCGCCAACATCGTGAGCCTGCGCGACCGCTTTACCCGCAGCGGTCAGGACGTGGTGTTCAGCCGCGAGGCCACGCTCCAGACCCAGGAGTACATCACGCTCGCCAGCAGCAAGGTTGCAGCAGACCTGAAATTCGTGGACGCCGCCGCTGGCAGTCGCCAGAGCTACTACAACGGGGCCTTCGACGGGCAGTACGCGTTCGTCAATCCGCTGGCCACGTCTGCCACCGTCCGCTTCGCCTTTCCGCTGCCCAGAGGTTCGGGCACGCTCAGCGGTTTTACCATGACCGTCAACGGGCAGCCGTTCAGCGCCGCCGACCTGAGCGGCGGAAGCGTCTGGGAAGGTCAGGTGGCCGGGGGAGCGCCCGTCACGGTGCGGGTCGTCTACCGCCACCAGGGATCGCGCGGCTGGAGCTACGACCTCTCGCAGCGGCGCGAACCGGTCAAGAGCTTTGATCTGATGATCAGGGCCGACCAGCCCGCCAAGTTTCAGCGCTACAGCCTGTTTCCGACCAGTGTGGACCGCAGCGCCTTCGGGGGCAGCCAGACGCTGCGCTGGAATCTGCAAAACGCCATCACGGCGCAGAACGTGGCGGTGGTGTTCGAGCAGGGATCACTGCGCGAAACGCTCGCCAAGCTGCACCATTTCACCCCGCTCAGCCTGCTGCTGGGCCTGGCCCTGCTGCTCGTCTGGGCCAACGTGCGCCGCCTGCACCTGCACCCGTTGCTGCTCGGTATGGCCCTGTTGGGCCTGAGCCTGGGCTTCGTGGTGGGCGGCGTGCTGACCGGATACCTGAACCCGGTGTTCGCCGAACTGCTGGGCGCGGCGCTGGGCCTGGGTCTCGCATTGCTCAGCCTGGGGCGGGCCTATCTGCTGCCGCTGCTGCCCGCAGCGCTGGCCCCGCTCACCTTTCTGTCGGTGGGCAACGCCGGGCTGCTGCTGGGCCTGCTGGCGGTGGCAACGCTGGTATTGCTGCTCCGAAGCTCCGGCTGGAAGGGCTGGCAGCCAAAACCCGTCAGACCTGGCTGAAACCACATTACAGACGCCTAATCGGCGGGATGAGAGCTAAACTGCCCTCGTCCCGCCGTTCCGTATGCTGTTGATAAATCTGGTAATCTTCTCCAATCGCGGCAGCCCTGGTCTCACGGCTGGCCCCGGCCTTCGTATCAGCCGCTTACCATTCAGCCGCCCACCATTCAGCCACCCACCATGTCACCCGATGTTTCCCCGAGAGGTTCACCATGAAAAAAATCGCTCCCAAAAAAGCTGTCCTGCTCGGCTCCCTGCTCATCACGGCTGGGCTGCTGGCGGCTGGCCCGGCGCTGGCCCAGGCAACCCAGTCCCAGGCAACCCAGTCCCAGGCAGGATCATCCAAAGTCGTCACCCTGACCGTCTTCATGGGATCGCAGCAGCGCCCGGAAATCTTCCAGCCCCTGTTTGACAAATTTACCAAGCAGAACCCCAACATCAGGGTGAAGATCGAGCAGGGCGGCGCGACCAGCGAGGCTCAGAACCAGTACCTGACCACCGTGCTGGCCGCCCGTGACCCCAGCCTCGACATCTTCCTGATCGACGTGGTGCGGCCCGCCACCTTTGCCGCCGCCGGCTGGGCCGAGCCGCTTGACAGCTATATTCCCAGCAAGGACCAGTACGTCAGGGCGTTTCTGCCCGGCACCATCGCCTCGGCCACCGTGAACGGCAAGCTGTACGCGCTGCCCGCCTTCACCGACGCGCAGTTTCTGTACTACCGACGTGACCTGCTCGCCAAGTACAACGCTTCCGTGCCCAGAACCTGGGACGAGCTGACGCAGACCGCCGCCAGAATCACCAAAGCAGAGGGCGGCAATTTGCAGGGGCTGAACTTTCAGGGCGCGCCCATCGAGGGAGCGGTCTGCAACTTTCTGGAGCTGCTGTGGTCGGCGGGCGGCAACGTGAACGAGGTGGACAGCGCCCAGGGTCAGCAGGGGCTGGGTTTCCTGGTCAACGCGGTCAAGACCAAGCTGAGTCCGGCCAGCAGCGCCGAGATGAAGACCGACGACTCGCGCCAGCAGTTTCAGGCGGGCAACGTGCTGTTCGGCATGAACTGGAGTTACGCCTGGGCGCACTTTCAGGGCAAGAGTCCCGACCCGACCAAAGTGAAGGGCAACGTGGGCGTGGCCAAGCTGCCGGTGTTTGCCAAGAACAGCAGTTCGACCTGCGTGGGCGGCTGGCAGTGGGGCGTGAGCAGCTTCGGGCGCAACAAGGCCGCATCGGTCAAGCTGCTCCAGTTCATGGTCAGCGCCGACGCCCAGCGCGAGATCGCGGTCAAGGGGGCCTACCTGCCGGTCAGGCGCGCCCTGTACAACGACGCGGCAGTGGTCGAGGCCAACCCGCACTTCAAGACCCTGTTCACGGCGGTGTCGAGCGCCCGTTCGCGGCCCGTGACGCCCGCCTACCCGCGCGTGTCGGAGATCATCCGCAGCAACGTCTCGGCGGCGGTGTCGGGCAACAAAACGGTAGACGCCGCTCTGAAAGACATGCAGCAGGGCCTGGCTCCGCTGCTGAAATGAGCTGGACGTTCCAGGGAGACCGACCATGACGCCCCGCACTGCCGTTGCCAGCCAAGCGGCGAGGCCCCGGCAACGCAGACCCATGGGCGAGGAGACGCTGGCCCTGTTTCTGCTGCTGCCCGCCGCCCTGATCTTCGGGGCCGTGATGCTCTACCCGATGCTCACGACCATCTACAACAGCCTGTTTGTGAACAGCCTGACCGAGCCGTATCTGGGCACGCCCTTCGTGGGTCTGAAGCACTACGCCGACATGCTGCATGACGCCCGCTTTCTGAACGCCCTGAAGAACACGCTTCTTTACGGCACCATCACGGTGGCCGGGTCGTTTCTGATCGGCGTGCCGATGGCGCTGGTGGCGCACGCCGAGTCGCGCCTGCGCTGGCTGGCCCGCGTGGCGATGCTGCTGCCCTGGGCCATGCCGCCGGTGATCAGCGCATTGATCTTCCAGTGGCTGTTCAACGGGCAGTACGGCGTGATGAACGACCTGCTCGTAAGGCTGCACCTGACCCGGAACCCGGTGGCCTTTCTGACCAACCCCCTGCTGGCCGGGCTGGTGCTGGTCATTACGGTCATCTGGAAAACGTCGAGCTTCGTGGCCCTGATTGCGCTGGGGGGATTGCAGGGCATTCCGCAGGAGCTGACCGAGGCTGCCGAGGTGGACGGGGCCAGCCGCCTCCAGGGCTTCTGGCGCGTCACCCTGCCGCTGCTCGGTCCGGCGCTGGCGGTGGCCTTTATTTTCCGGGTCATCAGCGCCATTCAGGTCTTCGACATTCCGTATGCCCTGACCGGGGGCGGCCCCAGCGTGGGTCAGTACGGGGCCACCGAGACGCTGGGCATCTACATCTACCGCACCACGCTGGAGTTTCTGGACTTCGGCTACGGCGCGGCCCTGTCGGTGGCGCTGTTTGCGGTCAGCCTGGCGGTCACGGCGCTGTATGTCCGCTTTGTGCGGGGGGGCGAGTGAAGGTGATTTCTTCTCGGATGCCCGGCCTGTTCACCCCCTCTCGTTCCGAGCGGCCAAGCGTCCCCAGGGGCGCTGCTCTGGACAAGACGCTGTGCCAGTCCCAACTCCTCTCAAGGGGGAGGGGCAACTGCGTTCTACAAAATTGGTCGGTTTTCCCATGAAATCCCTCCCCCTTTCCGTTCGCCTGCCCAAGTACCTGGGTCTGCTGCTGCTCATCGTCGGCGGGCTGTTTCCGCTCGTCTGGATCGCGCTCACCAGCCTCAAAAGTGGGGGCGAGTTGCAGCAGTTTCCAGTCGTCTATCTGCCCCCCCACCCGGCCTGGGGCAACTACCTGCGGGTGTTCACCGAGCAGCCGTTCGGCACCTTCTTTCTCAATTCGCTGATCGTGTCGGGGGCCAGCACCGTGCTGTGCGTGGGTGTGGCCTCGCTGGCGGCCTACGCGCTGGCCTGACTGAAGCTGCGCGGACGCGGCCTGTACACCACGCTGGTGGTGGTGTTCAGCATGTTTCCGGTCATCAGCCTGGTGGTGCCGCTGTTCCGCATCCTGCGCGGCGCGAATCTGCTCAACACCTATCCGGCGCTGATCCTGCCGTACACCGCCCTGTCGCTGCCGGTAGCCATTCTGGTGCTGATCGCCTTTTTCGGCAGCATTCCGCGCGACCTGGAGGCCGCCGCCATGATCGACGGCTGCTCCCGGCTGGGTGCCCTGTGGCGTGTCGTGGTGCCGCTCAGCGCCCCCGGCATCGTGACCGCCGCCCTGCTGGTGTTCGTCAACAGCTGGAACGAGTTTCTGCTGGCCCTGTCGTTCAATACCAGCCGCGCCATGCGAACCGTGGCGGTAGGCGTGACGCTGTACCAGGGCGAATTCGCCTTCCCGTGGCCGCTGATCAGCGCCGCCATCGTGATTGCCGTGGTGCCGCTGGTGCTGCTGATCGTCATTTTCCAGAAGCGCTTCGTGACCGGGCTGACGGCTGGCGGGGTGAAGGCGTGAGCGACGACATGCAGCTTTACCAACTTTCCGACGTGCGCGCCTATGTAGATGAATTAAAGATGCACGACTCATCGGCAGATTTTCTCTTCAAGAATGGTAGCTATGATCTCGCCGTCACATTTGCTTATCTTTTCTGGCCCGAATTTGTAGGTATTGACGGCTGCATCGTTCTCCGACAGAAAGCCGAAGCTGTAGCGGGTTGGATTGAGCAAACGAATGGTGATCGCACATCCGTTGAGGCCATGCTCAACCATACCCACCTTGATTTTGTTCTTGGAAACGCGACAGAGCGGAGTCTGAATGCCTCTGGCTACCTGGGCGAGACCATGAAACGCACCTGGAAAGCGGCACTGGCCGAACAATTCCCAGATCGGCAGTTTGAATTTGAGTTCACCAACGAGGACGATCCTACGCTCACTGTCTGGCAGATTCGAGACGTTCCAGAAGGAGATTCCAAGTGACCACATCCCAATCCGATTTCCTCTGGTTCGCCCAGCTTTCCCGCGACGGCGAGTTCATCGGCACGGCGGCCAAACCGCCCCGCAAGCCCACGCTGGAATACGTGTCGAGCCTGATCGAAACCGCCGCCGAGGCGGGCTTCTCCAGCCTTCTGACCGCCACCAACTACCACTCGGAACACGAGAATTACACGGCGGCCATCGCGGCCCTGGCCCGGACACGCGGCGCGGGGCTGCTGATCGCGGTGCGGCCCGGTATGTTTCACCCCGCCATGTACGCCAAGATGCTCGCCACCGCCCAGAACCTGTTTCCGGGCCGGGTGCGCCTGAACATCGTGACGGGGTCCAGCCCGGCAGAAAACGCCATGTACGGCGACTTCGAGGCCCACGCCCAGCGCTACGAACGCACCCGCGAATTTATCCAGGTGTTGCGGCAGCTGTGGACAGGTTCAGGCCCGCAGAGCTACCAGTCCGGGGTGTACCACTTCGAGAACGCTGTGCTCGACCCGGCCCCCGTCCAGCCCATTCCCATCTACTTCGGCGGGGCCAGCGAGGCGGCCCAGCGCATTGCGGCGGAACTGGCCGACGTGTACCTGCTCTGGGGTGAACGTCAGGACATGCTGGAAGAACGCCTCTCGCAGATGCGCGTGCTGGAAGAAGAGTATGGCCGAACGTTGCGCTACGGTCTGCGGACGCACGTGGTGGTGCGCGAGACCGAAGCCGAGGCGTGGCAGGCCGCCGAACGCCTGATTTCGCGGGTGGACCCGGAGGTGCGCCGGGCCTTCGTGGACAGCTACGCAAAGGTAGACGGCGTGGGGCAGCTGCGGCAGTTCCAGATGCTGAAAGAGGCAGGTGAGACGCTGCTGGTCGAGCCGCACCTGTGGGCGGGCGTGGGCATGGCCCGCAGCGGCGTGGGCGTGGCCATCGTGGGCAGCCCGCAGCAGGTGGCCGACAAGATACGCGGCTACGAACGCCTGGGCATCGGCACCTTCATTTTCAGCGGCTATCCGCATCTGGAAGAGGCGAGGCGCTTCGGAGAGCTGGTGATGCCGCTGCTGAAGGGAACGCAGAGCGAGGAACGCGTGCTGCACGGGACGGGCGTGGCCCCGGTGGCGTGATTCCTGGGGACCGAAACTGGAAAGACGCCGTGCCTGTCGGTCCCCGTTCCGAGAAAGCGGCGGCCTGAACCGCTGGCCACAGGATTTGCGCGAAGAGGGCCGCCCACGTTCACCGGGCGGCCCTCCTCGCTATGAGCGCGCTGCTGCTCAGCCGGGAATGCGAATCTGCTGGCCCACCTTGATGTCGTCGGGGTTGGACAGGTTGTTGTAGTGGGAAATGTCCTTGTACCTGCCCGCGTCGCCGAAGTATTTCAGGGCGACGGCGCTCAGGGTGTCGCCCGCCTGGATGGTGTACACCGTGTCGCCGCCCGCGTCCTTTTCCTTGACCAGTTCCCTGGTGCCGCCCACGACCTTCAGGCCGCTGGCGTCCACCGCCTCCACGCCGCTGATGCTGCGGGCCAGATTGGCGGCCAGATGCAGCTCGTGCTCGCTGTCCACCGCTCCGGTCAGGATGATGCTGCTGCCGCTCTGAAGGACGTCGATGGGATCGTCTTTCAGCTCGCCGTCCGCCTTGATGGCGTTCCAGACGCCCTTGGCGATGCGGTTGTGCTCGGCCACCGCCTGCGCCACGATCTCGTCGGCCTGCGCGTCGTCGTAGGCGGGGGCGGCCTGGGCATCCGTGCCAGCGTCTGTACCTGCGTCCGCCGTCCCGATCTCCACGCTGGCTTCCGGTGCGGCAGGTGCGGCCTGAGCGGCTGGAATGAGGCCGCTCACGTCCACGTCCTTCACGCCGTCGATGCCCGAGGCGACCACCTTGACCAGGCCGCCGTATTTGTCGGTAGGCACGCTGCCGGTCACGAAGGCGGTGCCGCCGTCCACCCGGACCTCCAGGTTCAGCGGGGCCAGCAGGGCTTGAGCCTTGAACGCGTCTTTCACACGGTCAACCGTCGATTTACCAAAAGGCCACATGCCTCTCAGAATGGCAGGTCCAGCGTGACTTATCTCACGGTCTGCATGAGAATATCTTTAGGAAATGGGGGCAGCGCCGGGCCGACCAACCAGGGCTGCATGGCGTCCAGGGCGTTCTGCCCGCCGATCTGCCGGGCCACGCCCAGAAAGTCGGCGGTTCTCACGCTCTTTCCGGCAAAGCGCGACGCGTACTGGCTCAGAATCTGCCGGAACTTTTCGTCGCCGATGCTCAGGCGCAGGGCGTGCAGGGCCAGCGCCCCCCGCAGATAACTGCTGGAATCGAACAGCTGCTTTGACCGGGTTGCGATCAGCCCTCTGGCCGGGTCGCGGGCCAGCCGGGCGTACCAGCGTTCCAGCAGGGGCGCGGTATTCTGCCCCCGGCTCTGTGCCCAGAGCAGTTCGGCGTAGGTGGCAAAGCCCTCGTTGAGCCAGATGTCCGACCAGTCGCCCAGGCGCAGGCTGTCACCGAACCACTGGTGGGCCAGTTCGTGCAGCGCGGTGGTGGGGGCCTCCTGGCTCGACGGAAAGGTGCTGAGCGTGGCGGTTTCCAGCGCCGGAATCTCCGGGTCCGCTGTCACGGCCACGCCGTAGACCGGATACGGATAGGGGCCGAACCACCCTGCCAGAAAGCCGAGCATGGCGGGCGTCTGGGCGAAGGTGGCCTTGATGGTAGCGGGCAATCCCACCGGAAAGGCGTTGCGAATCTGGATGCCCACTGGCCCGGCCTGCGTCTCCAGATCGAGCTTGCCCACATGCACCGTCAGGGCGTAGCTGGGAATGGGCTGGGTCAGCTCGAAATCCGTCCGGGTGCGCCCCGACGCCGTGACCTGACGGGTCTGCACCCCGCTGGCGACGGCGGTGTATCCGGCGGGAATATCCAGATGCAGGCTGTAACTGGCCCCGTCTGCGGGCACGTCGTTGCACGGAAAGTAGGTGTGCGCCCCGTCGGGTTCGGACAGCACGTAGCTGCCGCCCGCCTGGGTGATCCAGCCCAGCCGCAGCCCGTCGCTTTCCGAGGGGTCGAGGTGCAGCGCGGGGGTGCCAGCGTAGGCCACCGTGAGTGTGAAAGCTGTGCCAGCCGCAACTGGCGTGGATGGCAGGATCAGCAGCTTCTCGCCCACCTGAGCGTGCCGCACGGCCTCGCCGCCCAGTTTCACGCCCAGCACCTTCGGCCCGGCAAAGTCCAGGCTGATCTGGCCCAGGTCACGCAGCGCCGTGACGCTCAGCACCGCCCGCCCGGCGATGGCGTCCTGGCGGGGGTCGGACGTGATGCTCAGGTCGTAGTGGGTCACGTCCAGGCCAGCGTCGCCCAGGAGCGGGTAGATGCTGTCGCCGTAGCCTGTCGGGGCTGTAAAGCCGGTGGGCAGGGCGGGAGGCGGCAGTGTGGGAAATTGCGGGGCCGTCTGACGGGCCAGGGCCACAGACGTGCCAGCCAGGAGAAGCAGAATCAGTCGGTTCATCGTTCAGACCAGGGTGGCACAGACCGGTGGACAGGCGGGCGGGAGCGACGTGAGACCGGGCGGCAGCACACTGTTCAGCACGTCAGACCGGCCCACATCAGACCGGGCCGCTTCAGATCGGATAGTAGGCCCGCGCCTCGCCGCGCAGAAAGTCGCGGGTGGGCACCCAGATCAGCGGATTGCGCTCCTCGACCTCTGGCGGCGGGCCATACCGCACCAGGCTCGGCACGTCGGCAAAGGGAACCCACTGGGTGCCCACCACTTCCGGGTCGGTGGGGTTCAGCTCGCCCCGGAAGTTGGCCGTGAAGCGCCCGAAGTTGGCGTAGCACTCGTTTTTGGTGCCGGTCAGCATCTCGCCTTCCAGCAGCGAAACGAAGTTCAGGTCGGTCACGGTCAGCCCGGTTTCCACCTTCACCTGCCGCACGGCGGCGTCGGCCAGACTTTCGCCCGCGCCCGCCTTGCCGCCCGGCAGGCCGTAAAAAATGCTGCCGTCGTCCATGCGTTCGGCCACCAGCAGCAGCGCGCCGTCTTGTACCAGGTAAACGTGGGCCGCCCGTTTGATGGGCAGGGTGCGCGACAGGTGGGTCATTGCCCCCCAGTGTAATGCAGGACAGGCTTGAAACGCCCGCGCCACGGGGCTGGTCGGAGCGGTCCCGCGACTTCCGCCGCCAAAAAGAAAGCCTCTCGCCAGCTCCACCCTGCGTCCTGCTCGGCGGAAGTCACTCGCTCGGTTGACAGGACACAGTTCTTTGTATGTTGGAGGAGGGACAGGGCACGGTAGACCGTTGACCCCGAGGTGCGTCCGGCATTGATCGTGCTGGAAGCCACTGGTGGTTACGAGCGGGGCTGCGTGCTGGCACTGAGTGGCGCAGGGCCGGGGGTCAGCGTGGTCAATCCCAAACGGGTGCGTGATTTTGCCGGAGCCTGTGGGCAACTGGCCAAAACGGACGCGCCCGATGCAAAAGTGATCGCCCAATTCGCGCACACCCTTCGCCCAGAGGTGCGCGCACAGCTCGGCGTGCAGCAGCGCGAACTGGCGGCGCCGCTGCACCGAAGGCGGCAACTCGTGGAAATGTTGACTGCCGAGCGCAACCGGCTGGCCCTGACGGACACGCTGGTCAGCAGCGAGATTCAGGCGCCCATCGAATTCCTGACCCAGCAGGAGAAGCAGCTCATGGATGAACTGCTGTCCCGGGTCCAGGCCGATTCTGCCTGGAGCGCCCGGTACGACTTGTGTTGCACCAGGCCAGGCATCGGTGCGGTCACCGCATTGAGCCTGTTGGCTGATGTGCCTGAACCGGGCACGCTCAGCCACAAGCAACTCACGGCGCTCGTCGGACTGGCCCCGTACAACTGTGACATTAGAACTTTCCGGGGAAACGGCGAATCTGGGGTGGACGTTCAGCGGTCCGGTCGGTGCTGTACATGGCCGCCATGACGGCCATGCGTTGGAATCCGTTGATCAAGGCGACGTACACGCATCTCAAGAATCAGAGCAAACCGCATAAAGTGGCACTGGTGGCGTGTATGCGCAAAATGCTCATCGCCCTCAACGCCATGCTCCGTCATGGCGAGGCCTGGCGGTTGCCTGCCCAGCGTTCCACCCCAGACCCCATCGCCGCTCGACTTTTTGACACGGTTGCTCACCTCCCTGCTGACGCAGCGCCCCTCCGTAGGCGGCTGTACCGGTCTCCCACAAGGGGCGAGGGAGAGAAAAGACCCGTCAGATCGGTGGACGCCGTCCTCAGGTCTGAGCCGGAGATTCCTCGCCGGGCAGGTCGGCAGGAAGAAAGCCGTTTAGTACACCCGGTGCGATCAGCCAGTCGTCGCCCTGCCTGCTGGCCTGACCCGCCTGCACCAGCCGGTTCAGCTCGGCCTCGACCCGCTGCGAGACGCGCCGCAGAGGCATGGCCTCGGTGTCCGGTATGCCCCGCCAGACCAGAAACGCCCGGTGGAAGGCGGGCAGCGCGTCCAGCCCGGTACGGGTTTCCAGTTCGCGCCAGGACAGGGGAGAGGTTTTGGTGTTCATACCGCCATTGTGAGTCATCACGACACCTCTGCGGGACACCTCTCCCGCGTCCTGGCGGCTAGAATCGCGGCATGAAGGCCCTGACCGCCCTGCTGCTGGCGCTCGCCGCACTGCTGGGCGGGATGCTGGCCTACCGCACCTACGCCCCGGCGGAGCTTCACGGCACGGCGCCGGACACTCCCCATCCACTGGGTCAGGTAAAGCTGCTGCGCGACGACGACAAGGCGGTGAATCTGGCCGATTCCGGCGGCAAACTGCGACTCGTGTTTTTCGGTTACACCAGATGCCCGGATGTCTGCCCGATCACGCTGGGCGTGCTGGCGCGGGCCTGGGACGGGCTGGACGCCCAGCAGAAGGCAAAGCTGGAAGTGCAGCTGATCAGCGTGGACCCTGCCTTTGACCGCCCCGCCGTGCTGCGCCGCTACCTCGACGCCTTCAGCAGCGACTTCCGGGGCTTCACGGGCACCAGTCAGGACATTCAGGCCGCCGAAAAGTCGCTGTACGTCTACGCCGCCGCCGGAGACACGCCCGGCACCCTCGTCCACGGCGACGGCGTGGCGCTCATAGACCGCGCAGGCCGCTTTCTGCGGGTGTACAACAACACCGCCGTGGTGCGCGGCGAGCTGAGTACCGACCTGCCGAGGCTGCTGCGCGACTGAACACGGAAGTACCACTCAGGCCAGATGTTCCGCGCCGCAAGTCTTCCTATTTTTTAGCAAATAGCATAATATAGGGCCATGTCTGCACCCGAATCCGGTCAGCCCGACCACACCCTGCGCCCCAAGACCCTGGCCGAGTACGTGGGCCAGGTGCGGCTCAAGGAAAAGCTGAGCGTCTATCTCAAGGCCGCGCGGGGCCGCAAGGAGGCGCTCGACCATACCCTGCTGTTCGGGCCTCCGGGGCTGGGCAAAACCACGCTGGCGCATATCATCGCCTTCGAGCTGGGCGTGAACGTGCGCGTGACCAGCGGCCCGGCCATCGAAAAGCCGGGCGACCTGGCCGCCATCCTGACCAACAGCCTGGAAGACGGCGACGTGCTGTTCATCGACGAGATTCACCGCCTGGGCCGCGTGGCCGAGGAGCACCTGTACCCGGCGATGGAGGATTTCAAACTCGACATCGTGCTGGGGCAGGGACCGGCGGCCCGCACCATCGAGCTGCCGTTGCCCAGGTTCACGCTGGTCGGGGCCACCACGAGGCCAGGCCTGATCTCGGCCCCGATGCGCAGCCGCTTTGGTATCATCGAGCACCTGGAATATTACACTGCCGAGGAGATCGCCCAGAACCTGCTGCGCGACGCCCGCCTGCTGGGCTTCGGGCTGGAAGAGGAGGCGGCGCTGGAGATCGGCGGCAGAAGTCGCGGCACCATGCGAATCGCCAAACGCCTGCTGCGCCGGGTGCGCGACTACGCCGAGGTGGCCGGTGAAAGTCTGATCGGGCTGGACCGTTCCCACGACGCCCTCGACAAGCTGGGCCTCGACGCGGCGGGTTTAGATGACCGCGACAAGAAGTACCTCGAAACCCTGATCCACCGCTTCGCGGGCGGCCCGGTGGGCGTGGACACCCTGGCGACGGCCATCTCGGAAGACGCCCTGACGCTCGAAGACGTGTACGAGCCGTACCTGATCCAGCTGGGTTTCATCAAGCGCACGCCACGGGGCCGGGTCGCCACCGCGCACGCCTACGACCATCTGGGGTTGCCGGTCCACGACGACGGGCGGCTGGGCATGTTCAACTGAGGGAGAATGGATTGATGGGTGATCCACGGGGAAATCCAGAATCAGTTCTTCGGCAAAAATGAACGCCTGATTCTTCCCAGCACGGCTGGAGCGAATGGGTACTTTCATCCACTGGCGTCGCCTGAGATGCTCGGCCTGTTGACCCCAGAGACAACTCACGTCGATGTTTTTGCTCCTCACCCTTGAGGGGGGAGGCTGGGAGGGGGTGAGCTTAACGAGCGTCATAGAGCGGCTTGGACACAACACCCTGTTCATCTGGCGTCGCCTGAGATGTCCACCCAGTCTGTTCACCCCCTCCCCAACCCTCTGCAAGCAGCTGTACCAGTCCCCCTCAAGGGTGAGGGAGCGAATGTTCTTCACTTGATTCTGATGATGCTGGTCCTGATCGGTTGACGGTGCATCGGGCCTGATCTAACCCGTCCCGTAAGCGCCCTGCCCGCCTGCACTACACTCCAGGCTATGGCAAGGGTCTCCCGCTACTACGACGTCAAGCGCGACGAGCACGACAACCGGTATCTGGAGGTCAATGTCACCGGCTTCTCGCTGCTGCACATTCCGCTGCTCAACAAGTCCACCGGGTTTTCGCCCGAGGAACGCAGGCTGCTGGGCCTTCAGGGGCTGGTTCCGCCGCACCAGAGCACGCTCGCCGAGCAGAAGGAGCGCACCTACCGCCGCTACTTACAGCAGGCCACCGACCTGGAGCGGCACGTGTACCTCAGGTCGTTGCAAGACCGCAACGAGGTGCTGTTCTACGCCATGCTCGAAGACCACCTGGAGGAGATGCTGCCCATTCTGTACACACCCACGGTGGGCGAGGCGGTCAAGGCGTTTTCCGACCTGTACCGTTACCCGCGCGGGCTGGTGGTCAGCACCGGCGACATCGAGACGCTGGAAGAATCGCTCGACAACCTGCCTCTGCACGACGTGAGGATGATCGTGGCGACAGACTCCAGCGCCATTCTGGGCATCGGGGACCAGGGCTTCGGGGGCATGGCGATTTCCATCGGCAAGCTCAGCCTGTACACCGTGGCCGGGGGCGTGGGGCCGGACAAGACGCTGCCCGTCGAGCTGGACGTGGGCACCAACCGCCAGGACCTGCTGGACGACCCGCTGTACCTGGGCGTTCACCACGCCCGCCTGACCGGGGAGAAGTACGACGAGTTTCTGGACCGCTTCGTGGAAGGGATCTCTGCCCGCTACCCCAAGGCCATCATCCAGTGGGAGGACTTTGCCAGGGGCACGGCCTTCCGGGTGCTGGACCGCTACCGCAAGGTGGTTCCCAGCTTCAACGACGACATCCAGGGCACCGGGGCGATGGCGCTCGCGGGGCTGCTGAGCGCCGCGCGGCTCAAGAACGAACGCTTCGAGGATCAGGTGTTCGTGGTGGTGGGTGCGGGGGCGGGCGGCATCGGGGTGGCCTCCTCCATCCGGCAGGGGCTGATGGGCGCGGGCCTGAACTGGCAGCAGGCCTGCAAGCGGCTGTATGTGGTGGACCGCCAGGGGCTGCTGGTGGCCGGGCAGCCGGAGCTGGAAGACCACCAGCGCAGCTTTGCCCGCCCGCCCACCGACCTGGAGGGCTGGAGCTTCGTGGGCGAGGTTCCGACCCTTCAGGAGACGATCTTCAATGCCCGCGCTGGCGCGCTGCTGGGGCTTTCGGGCGTGAGCGGTCTGTTCTCGCAGAGTGTGGTGGAGGCCGTTCACGCCAACACGCCGCGCCCGGTCATCTTTCCGCTGAGCAACCCGACCAGCAACGTCGAGGCCCTGCCCGAAGAGGTCGTGCGCTGGACCAACGGGCAGGCGATTCTCGCCTCGGGCAGCCCGTTTGCCGACGTGCCGCACCGCACGGCAGACGGCACAGACAGCCTGGTGCCGGTGGGCCAGGGCAACAACGTCTTCATCTTTCCGGGGCTGGGCTTCGGCGCGGTCATCAGCCGCGCCCGCGAAATCACCGACGGCATGGTGATGGAGGCCGCCCGCACGCTGGCCGAGAACACCGACGTGTCGGGGGGCCGGGTTTATCCGGGCATCGACCAGCTGCGCGAGGTGAGCATCCAGATCGCGGTGCGGGTGGCGCGGCAGGCCATCCGGGAAGGCGTGGCCGCCGAGCGCCGGGCGCGGGTCATGAGCGACGAGCAGCTGATGGCCTTCGTGCGCCGCCGTTTCTGGGTGCCCAAGTATCTGCCGTACCGCCGC
>JANXWI010000115.1 GCA_025351205.1 Deinococcus sp. | reverse complement strand
TGCTGGCGGGCGTGCAGGCCGTGGCAGACGACCTGACCTTCACCCAGTACGCGTCGGGCGCGCCGAGCGTCCTGATCGCCGAACTCTCGGTGGGCGGGGAATAATTCAGGCCATGCACCACGACCTGACCCTGCATGACCTGACCCTGCAAGGCGGCCCGTATACCCTTCGCCCGCTGCAAGAGGCCGACTTTGCGCCGCTGATGGCGCTTGCGCGGGCACACACCGCCGAGTACGCCCAGATGGCGGTGCATCCCGGCACGCCTGCCTACTACCAGGGCGGGCTGGACGCGCCCGACCAGATGGTGTTCGTCAAGCTGGTTGGGGCCGAGCTGGCGGGCAGCACCCGTTACCTGGAGATGCGGCCCGCGCACCTGGGGCTGGAAATCGGCAGCACCTGGCTGGCCCCGGCGTTCATGCGGAGCGGAGCCAACCGCGCCTTCAAGCGCCTGCTGCTGGGCCACGCCTTCGAGGTGATGGGCATGGCCCGCGTGCAGATCAAGACCGACCTTCTGAACACCCGCTCCCAGACGGCCATCGAGGCGCTGGGCGCGGTGCGGGAAGGCGTGCTGCGGCGGCACATGGTCCGCCCCGACGGCAGCATGCGCGACACGGTGATGTACAGCCTGATCCGCGAGGAGTGGCCCGCCGTCAGGGCACGCCTGGAAGCGGCGCGGCCCTGATCTGAGCGTCCTGATACGGCCCTGGTTTCAGAGCGGGTCGAGCTGCACGCCGCGCAGTTTGGCGTCGTACATCCGGGCGTCGGCGTGATGCACCAGTTCCTCGAAACTCTCGGCGGGCCGCGCCTGCGCCAGCCCCACGTTTAGCCGCACCGGAATGGCCACCGGCCACGCCTCGCGCTCCACGCTGCCGATGAAGGCCCGCACACGTGCGTGGGCCTCCGGGTAGGGCAGGGGGAGCAGCAGCGCGAACTCGTCGCCGCCCAGCCGGAACGCTTCTGCCCCCGGCGCGGCGTGGCGCTCCAGCAGCGTCCCGATGCAGGCCAGCACCGCGTCTCCGGCGGGGTGCCCCAGCTCGTCGTTGATGCGCTTGAAGCCCTGCACGTCCATCACCGCCAGCGTGACCGGCCCGCCGCCCGCCAGCGCCTGTTCGCCGCTGCTCACAAACGAGCGCCGGTTGCCCAGCCCGGTCAGGGCGTCGCTGCGGGCCTCGACCTCCAGCCGTTCACGCAGCATGGCGTTCTCCATGGCGATGCCCAGATGCGTGCTGAGCAGGCGCAGAAATTCCAGGTCGTCGTCGGTAAACGCGCCCGCCTCATGGCTCTGGAGAGACAGCACGCCCGTGAGCTGCTCACCCAGGCGCAGCGGCACGCCCATCCAGGAGTAGGTGTAGGGCAGCCTGGAATCCGGGTCGAGACTTCGCAGGGTCAGCCTGCTGCCCTGGGCGTAGCTGAACAGATCGTTGGTGTAGGTCAGCTCGCCCTTCAGCGCCCGTTCCAGCAGCCCGTCGTCCTGCGGAAACAGGGTCTTGCGGTAGATGTTCCGGCCCTCCAGCGTCAGGCACTGCCACGAGCCGTCGTCCTGCCGCAGCGCCAGCAGCGTGACCGGAGCGCCGAACAGGGTGCCGACCCGCTGGTGCAGCTCGGTCAGCACCTCGTCTGCGCGGTGGGTGCTGACCAGTGCGGCCATCATGTCCACCAGCAGGCGATAGCGCTTGAGTTTTGCCTCAGAACCCTCTGACATCAGGGCGAGTATACGGGCGCGGCCTGACAGAACCGTTCCGGCAGGGCGGATCCGGGTGAAGAATGGTGCAGATCCTGCTGCGGCGTGAGGCCCATATTGTAAGACAGGACACGGTTTGCTGGTGTAGGCAGATGCCGTCTCTGCACGCCCTGAAAGGCCGCCTGGACGCCCTGGAAGCCTGGCTGGCCGAACACGTCCCGATGACCTACGCCATGCTCAATCCAGGCGTTGAGGAAAGCGACCTGGACGCCTTCGAGGCCGAGTCGGGGCTGACCCTCCCCGAAGAGTTCAAACTGCTCTACCGTTGGCACGATGGTCAGGCGGAATCTGCGGACACCATGGAGCCAGGCGTATTTAGCCTGTGGTTCAGGCCACTTGAACAGGTGCAGGAGCAGTGGAGCTACTCACGTGACATTTTGAACGGTGACCCAGAAGTCAATGCCGAAGTGGCGCGGCTGGACGAGCAGATTTCGCATCCAGCCGGGCATATTCGGGAGGTCTTCATCGATGCTGGCCGGGTCCCGTTCTGCTCTACCGACGACTGGAACGCTGTGGGCATTGACCTCAATCCCGGCCCCCTGGGCACTTATGCTCAGGTCATCACCTTCGGACAGGACGAGCACGACAAGTACGTGCTGGCCGAGTCGCTGGCAGAATTTATCGACGAATACGTGCGCCGACTGGAACAGGGGAGAGTGCGGGTGTATCAGCCGGACGGCGACCGGTTCCCGGACGAGCCGTTCACGCTCGAACTTCAGGCGGCATCGGGGCACTACGGAGACCAATTTCCAGACGACCAGCTCGCGCAGCTGGAACTCCAGTTGGCGGCTGGGCAATATTGGGGCGTGAAGCCAAACAACCCGTCCACGATGCACCCCGAAGCGGCGTCGGAGGACGGTGTCGAAACAGTGGGAGGAGGTCTGGCCGGTATGTTTCCGGGCTTCGGGGCGTCGCCCATACCCTGAACCTTCTGTCCTGAAACCCTGTCCGAAACAGTACCTTTGGCTGCCCCTGAAGGCGTAAGCTGGTTTCATGAAGTGGATACGTGACCCCGCGCTGCTGCCCATCGCCGCCAAAGTCGAGGCGGGCGAGCGGCTGAGTTTCGAGGAGGGCCTGACCCTCTTTCACACCCCTGACCTGAACGCCCTGATGCGGCTGGCCAACCTGAGGCGGCAGCAGCTGCACGGCGACAAAACCTATTTTGTGCACAGCATGCGGCTGGAATTTACCAACCTCTGCTACGTGGGCTGCACCTTCTGCGCGTTCGCAGCCCACAAAGGCGAGGCGCGGGTCTGGGACTACGACGAGGCGGCGGTGGTGGAGCATGTGCGCGCAAAATACGTGCCCGGCGTGACCGAGCTGCACATGAGCAGCGGCCACCACCCCAACCGCCCGTGGGCCTTCTATCCCAACATGGTGCGCGAGCTGAAGGCCAACTTTCCGGAGTTGCAGGTCAAGGCCTTCACCGCCGCCGAGATCGAGCACCTGAGCAAGATTGCCAAAAAGCCCACCCTGGAGGTGCTGCGCGAGCTGATGGCGGCGGGCCTGAGCGCCATGCCGGGCGGCGGCGCAGAAATCTTCGCGGACCGGGTGCGCCTTCAGGTCGCCAAAAACAAGGTGAAGGCCGACAAATGGCTCCAGATTCACAGCGAGGCGCACAGCCTGGGCATGCGGACCAACGCCACCATGCTCTACGGCCACATCGAGACGCTGGCCGAGCGCCTTGACCACATGGACCGCCTGCGCACCTTGCAGGACCAGTCGGTTGCCGCGTACGGCGGCGGTTTCCACGCCTTTATTCCGCTGGCTTTTCAGCCGATGGGCAACACGCTGGCGCAGAACCTGGGCAAGACCGACTACACCACGGGCCTGGACGACCTGCGAAACCTCGCGGTGTCGCGCCTGTACCTCGACAACTTTCCGCACATCAAGGGCTACTGGGTCATGATCTCCAGCGAGTTGACGCAGGTGAGCCTCGACTGGGGCGTGTCGGACGTGGACGGCACCATTCTGGAAGAACACATCGCGCACGCCGCCGGGGCGACTTCGCCTATGGAGCTGAGCAAGGCCAAGATGATCACCATGATTCAGCAGGCCGGGCGCATTCCGGTGCTGCGCGACGCTTATTACAACGAGCTGGAGAGCTACCCGGCCAAGCAAGAAGTCGCGGCGGACTGAAGATGAGGGAACCGAGACAAGCAATAAGGACCTTGCGGCGTGAATAAGCTGTTGTCCCTTTCTAAACGAGTGCTAATGGTGACATGGCTGCTTCATATAGGTATTCTCTGTCTCCTTGTCTATCCAGTCATTCTCTTTCGTTCCCCGCCACTTCTCCTCTCAACTGAACGAGGAGGGGTATTGCCATCATTTCTAGATGGTCCCCCAACTGAAGCGGCAGCCTACTCACTGATACAGCGCTATGATCTGCCAGCTCTAAATTATAGTTGGCTTTATTTTTTGGGTTCAGGATTTATCCTGACTTCTTGGATCAGTAGTCTGATTATCTGGAGAAGACGCTTATGAGCGTATCTCCCTATCCAATTGGCCTGATCTATTACACCAACGTCGCGCCGATACTCGATTATCTCGACATTCCAGAAAGCGTCGAGGTCATCCAGGGCGTACCCACCGAGATGAACGCGGCGCTGCTGTCGGGGCGGGTCAGCATGGCGAACATCAGCGCGGTGGAGTTTATCCGGCACGCGGATGTGCTGAGCGCCCTGCCCGACTTCTCGGTGAGCGTGCTGGGCGCGGTGTACAGCGTGAACCTGTTTCACCGCAGGCCCTGGGGCGAGCTGCGCGGCGGGCGCATTGCCCTGACGGACCAGAGCGCGACAAGCGTGGCGCTGCTGGAAGTGCTGCTGGCCGAGACCGGCGTGCAGGCGACGCTACAGCGGGCGGAAGGTTCGGCGCTGGAGCTGCTCGACGCTGGCTACGACGGCGTGCTTCGGATCGGCGACGACGCGCTGCGCGAGTGGTACGGGGTGGTCGGCCCGATTGGTGAGGAGGTGAGCATGCTCGACCTGCCGCACCAGAAGCATGGCGTGACCGTGACCGATCTGGCGCACCGCTGGTTTGTGCTGACCGGGCACCCGTTCGCGTTCGCGGTGTGGGCCTACCGCAAAGATGCGCCGCCGCCGCACGCGCTGCTTCAGGCCATGCGGGTGGCCCGCAGGCGAGGCATCGGGCATCTGGCCGAGGTCAGCGAGCGCCACGCGGCTGTGCTGGGGCTGCCCGAGCGGGTGGTGCAGCATTACCTCTGGAATTTCCGCTACCACCTGGAGGCTCCCGACAGGCTGGGCCTGCAAGAGTTTGCCGACAAGGTGGACCCCGGCCACGCGCCGCTGGAATTCGGCGTCGGACTGGCCCCGGTTTCTGGCCAGCGCTGACGCCCGCTATGCTGGTTCCATGCCAGACACCGGTTCGCCCGCCACATCCGTGTCGCCCGATTCCGCTCCCTTTCGCGCGCAAGTGCTGGCGCTGGTGGGCCGTATTCCGCCGGGCCGGGTCATGACCTACGGGCAGCTCGCCACGCTCTGCGGGTCGCCGGGAGCGGCGCGGCAGGTGGGCTACATCATGAATGGGGTGGCCGAATCTGACCTGCCCTGGCAGCGGGTCATCAATGCCCAGGGCGCGGTGAGCACCGACAAGCTGGGCTTCGGAGATATTCAGCGCGGCCTGCTGGTGACCGAAGGAATCGTGTTTGACGCCTCGGGCCGTTGCGACCTGAAGCGCCTCCAGTGGTGGCCGGATGAGGCTGAGCAGAGTGAAGGCGGTCAGGCGGGATTGTTTCAATAGTAAATGCTTATTGCGTAAGCACTCTAAATGCTTGGGCAGCTGTCTCTAGCGCTGGATACATTTTCTGAGCCGAATCCACAACACTCTGAATCCCAGAAACAACCTTAATAGCTTTCTCAAAAAATCCCAGCGCATCTATCTTGCCGTCCTCCTTCGAGACTGCTACCATCCTAACTGTTTGACCTAAGAAACTATCAAAATCTTTTAAAACTATCTCGCAGCCTATTAAATTAATTCGTAAAATTTGCGAACGTATGTGCGACAATACGTTTACCATTCGATCTTTGAGCAAAGGGTCAAATGGTAATCTAGATAGTGAATCTAGAAGATCGTCTATTGTATTTGTCGCCTCTTCAATCTGAGCTTGGGTAAGGATCGTTTCATAATTATATGCCACTAGATTATCACTCATTGCTTGTAAATGTTCCAAAATGGTTAGACTGAAAAACTGACCGTGGTAAAATACACTGTGTGGGGATCGGCTAGATTGACTGCCCAAAAGCTCAACCACTTTGTCCAAATACCTCAAATTTATCGCCTTCGATCTGGACTGAGAATTTTTACTCACGAAAACGTATGCGTCTTGACACATTTTTAGTAAAATTTGATACCCTTCGGTTATCTCTATTGTTGAATATTGAGATTCGATAGTATCCATTTCTAGAGCATCACATATAACCCCACCGAGTAGATAGATTTCATGACCCAAGGCGGGTAACTTTGAGCGATCATTAATATTGCCTGTGTGAAGCTTTTCAATAATATCTACAAGCCTGCTTAATGGACTAGACGTGTTGGTCATCACCTGATTCTACTACAGCACTGGTCTTCGCGGCGGCTTGAGTTGCTGACGCTGCTGGCCACTTGAACATGCTCAAGCCGGGGCAGGGTATCCTGGGACACGGAGGCACCAATCATGCTCGTAACCGGAAATGACATTCTGATCGCCGCCCGCGCAGGCAGGTACGGCGTGGGTTCGTTCAACACCAACAACATGGAGATCACTGAGGCCATCATCCACACCGCCGAGCGTCTGCGCAGCCCGGTGATGGTGCAGATGAGCGAGGGGGCCATCAAGTACGGCGGGCAGGACCTGGCGAACATCGTCAAAGACCTCGCCAGCCGCGCCACCGTGCCCGTCGCCCTGCACCTCGACCACGGTTCCAGCTATGCCAGCGCCCTGAACGCCATCCGCATGGGCTTCTCAAGCGTCATGATCGACGCCTCTCACCACCCCTTCGAGGGCAACGTGGCCGAGACGCGCCGGGTGGTGGAGGCAGCGCACGCCATGGGCGTCAGCGTCGAGGCCGAGCTGGGCCGTCTGGGCGGCATCGAGGAGCACATCGAGGTCGATGAGAAAGACGCCTTCCTGACCGACCCCGAAGAGGCCGTGCGCTTCGTCGAGGCGACGGGCACCGACTACCTGGCCATCGCCATCGGCACCAGCCACGGCGCGTACAAGGGCAAGGGGCGGCCATTTATCGATCAGGCGCGCATTCAGAAGATCGGCGGGCTGCTGGGCATTCCCCTGGTGGCCCACGGCAGCAGCGGCGTGCCTGCCGAGATCGTGCAGCGGTTTCGTGACGCGGGCGGCGAGATCGGGGAAGCGGCGGGCATCGCCGACGAGGATCTGGAACTGGCGACTCAGCACGGCATCGCCAAGGTGAACGTGGACACCGACCTGCGGCTGGCGAGCACCGTGGGCATCCGCGAGGCGCTGAAAGCCAACCCCAAGGAGTTCGACCCGCGCAAGATCTTCGGGGCCGCCCGTGACGTGATGAGCGCCGTGATCGAGCACAAGATGCGCGTGCTGGGCAGCGTCGGCAAAGCGTAGGTTCAATCTGGAGCTGGCCGGACCGGGGCAGAAGGCGCGTCGTATCATGGTCCCATAAGCGCCCCCGGCCTGCTTTCTCTGGTCGGATGAGTCTGCTGACCGAGGAGGAGGAGTACCTGAGCACCGAGGAACTCTGCCCGGTTTGGCGTGAATACGTGGACGGGTTCGTGTACGCCCAGGCCGGGGCCGCAGGAGAGCCAACGCTTTTGGCACGCAGATGATGGGCGGTGTGGACAGTGCGGCGGGTATGATGGAACTGTTCTAAAAGGCAGAGTGAGGTGGAACCATGACCAGCTCGGCGCTACGGAAAATGACCGAAGCAGAGTATCTGGAGACGGAAGTGGTCAGCGCATACAAACGGGAGTATGTGGACGGCTTCGTGTATGCCCTGCACGGTGGAGACACGGCGCACGCCCAGGCGGGAGCGCTCAGCAAGCACGGCCTGATTTCCCTCAACATCGCCACGATGTTGCGTCCACTGGCCCGCAAGCGCAGGTGCCGGGTCTATGCCAGCGATATGTCCGTCAGGATTTCTCACTTCAGCAGCTTGAGATCGGGTGGGCCGCTGTACTACTACCCTGACGTGGTGCTGACGTGCGTTCCGGTGGACGACAACGCCCGCTTTCTCGAACATCCCTGCCTGATCGTCGAAGTGCTGAGCGACAGCACCAAGAACATTGATCGGCGCGAGAAGCTGCACGACTACCGGACGCTGCCCAGCCTTCAGGGCTACCTGCTGGTCGATACTGCCGTCCGTGCGGCCCGTCTCTATATTCGCGAGGGTGCAGGATGGCGCGAGGAATACGTGGAGGGGAAGGGGTCGTTGACTTTGCCCTGTGTGGACGCGACCTTGACGCTCGAAGACATGTATGAAGATACGGAAGTTTGAGCCTCAGGGTAGCAAGCCTTCTGTGAGGCTGCTCGACCTTCTTGTCGCAGGTGAATCCAGTTTTGCGCCAACAGAAAGCCCCCGTCACTTCTCAGGCAGGGGATTTCAGAACTGAATTTGAAGAAGCTTAAGCCGAGACGCCCTCGCCCTTCGCCAGAATCCCACGCAGCACGGTCTGGAGGATGCCGCCGTTCTTGTAGTAGTCGATCTCGACGGGCGTGTCGATGCGGCACTGGGCCACGAACTCACGCGTCTGACCATCTAGGCCAGTCACGCGAACGGTAACGTCCTCGCGGGGCTTCAGCGTGGCGGGCAGCACGAAGTCGAACGTCTCCTCGCCGGTAATGCCCAGGCTGTCGGCGGTCTGCCTATCCTTGTAGACCAGCGGCAGCACGCCCATACCCACCAGGTTGCTGCGGTGGATGCGCTCGAACGATTCGGCGATCACGGCCTTCACGCCCAGCAGCATGGTGCCCTTGGCGGCCCAGTCGCGGCTGCTGCCCATGCCGTAGTCCTTGCCCGCCAGCACCACCAGCGGGGTTCCGGCGGCCTTGTAATTCAGGCTGGCGTCGTAGATGCTGCTCACCTGACCCGTCGTGAAGTCGGTGGTCACGCCGCCCTCGGTGCCGGGGGCCAGCTGATTCTTGAGGCGGATGTTGGCGAAGGTGCCGCGCGTCATCACCCGGTCGTTGCCGCGCCGTGAGCCGTAGCTGTTGAAGTCGCGCTGGGGCACGCCGTGCTCGGTCAGGTACTTGCCCGCAGCACTCCCGGCCCCAAAGCTGCCAGCGGGGGAGATGTGGTCGGTGGTCACGCTGTCGGCCACCTTGACCAGCACGCGGGCACCACGGATGTCCTCGATCTCCTTCGGGCCGCCCGCCAGGTTTTCGAAGAACGGCGGGTTCTGGATGTAGGTGCTGTCGTCCTTCCAGGCGTACAGGTCGCCGCCCGCCACCGGGATGGCGTTCCACTGGGCGTTGCTCTGCTCGATGCCCCTGTACACGCGGGCGAACATCTCGGCGTTGATCGCCGCGTCCATCACCGACTTGATCTCGGCGTTGCTGGGCCACAGGTCCTTCAGGAACACGTCCTGCCCATTCTTGCCCTGGGCAATCGGCTCTGTAGTCAGGTCAATGTCCACGGTTCCGGCCAGCGCGTAGGCCACCACCAATGGCGGAGACGCCAGATAGTTCGCGCGGATGTACGGGTTGATGCGCCCCTCGAAGTTGCGGTTGCCGCTCAGCACGCTCGCCGCCACGAGGTCGCCTTCCTGAATGGCCGCCACGGTGGGTTCGGGCAGCGGGCCGGAGTTGCCGATGCAGGTGGTGCAGCCGTACCCGACGGTGTTGAAGCCGATCTGGTCGAGGTAGGTCTGCAACCCCGCCTGCTCTAAGTATTCCGTGACCACACGGCTGCCGGGGGCGAGGCTGGTCTTGACCCAGGGCTTGCTGTCCAGGCCCAGTTCGACGGCCTTCTTGGCGACCAGACCCGCCGCGATCAGCACGCTGGGGTTGCTGGTGTTGGTGCAGCTCGTGATGGCGGCCAGCACCACCGCGCCGTGCCCGATTTTGAAGTCGGTGCCGGTCAGCGTGCCAGTGTTCGCCAGCGCCTCTGCTGGCAGCTCGAAGCCGCGCGCCTTGATCGGGGCGCTCAGGGCCTCGTGGTATGCGGTCTTCATGTCGGTAAGAGCAACGCGGTCCTGGGGGCGCTTGGGGCCGCTCAGGCTGGGCACCACGCTTCCCAGGTCCAGCTCGATGGTGCTGGAAAACACCGGGTCGGGCGTGGCGTCGGTCCTGAACATGTTCTGCGCCTTGTAGTACAGCTCGACCAGCTCCACCTCGTCGGGCAGGCGTCCGGTGCGGCGCAGGTAAGCAAGAGCCTCGTCGTCCACCGGGAAAAAGCCCATGGTCGCGCCGTATTCCGGGGCCATGTTGGCAATCGTGGCACGGTCGGGCAGGGTCATGTTGCTCAGGCCCGCGCCGTAGAACTCGACGAACTTGCCCACCACGCCGGCCTTTCTCAGCATCTCGGTCACGGTCAGCGCCACGTCGGTGGCGGTTACGCCCTCGCGCGGAGCGCCGGTCACCTTGAAGCCCACCACTTCCGGCATCAGCATATAAATGGGCTGGCCCAGCATCACCGCCTCGGCCTCGATGCCGCCCACGCCCCAGCCCACGATGCCGATGCCGTTGATCATGGTGGTGTGCGAGTCGGTGCCCACCAGCGAGTCGGGGTACACCACCACGCCGTCGGCCTCGGGGCGGCTCTGCACGCCTTTCGCCAGATATTCCAGGTTGACCTGATGCACGATGCCACTGGCAGGCGGCACCACGCCGAAGTTGTCGAAGGCCTGCTGGCCCCATCTCAAAAACTCGTAGCGCTCGTTGTTGCGCTCGAATTCCAGCGCCATGTTGTCCAGCAGCGCCTGATCGGTGCCGTATTCGTCCACCTGCACGCTGTGGTCGATCACGAGGTCCACGGGAATCAGCGGGTTGATCTTCTTCGGGTCGCCGCCCAGGGCCACCATCGCCGTTCGCATGGCCGCAAGGTCCACCACCGCCGGCACGCCGGTGAAGTCCTGCAAGATCACGCGGGCGGGCTTAAACGGTATTTCGATCTCCGCGTTCACGGGCTTCCAGCCGGCCACACTGTGCACGTCTTCCTGGCGCACGTCGTAGTCGTTGGCCTCTCGCAGCACGCTCTCAAGCAGCACCCGCACGCTGATCGGCAGTCTGTCGATGTCGTAGCCCAGCGCCTTGAGCTTGTCCAGGCGGTAGTAATACACGTTCTGGCCCGACTGGGTGGTCAGCACGTCGCGCGCGCCGAACAGGTTCTGTCCTTTCAGGGTTTGTACGTTCAGCTGGGTCATACGATGCCTCCTGGCATTGGCCGCCGTGTATACCGATACACCGCGTTCTGCCGTCTGCGCCGCTTCCGGTTGAACGAAAGGGCGGAATGGTTCTGCCCTCATGATACCCGGCCACCGTGGCTCCGAGAGTGAGCGGCGCGGGCCGCCCTCGTCAC
>JANXWI010000384.1 GCA_025351205.1 Deinococcus sp. | reverse complement strand
CTCGACAGGATCATTGTCTGTGGAAGCGGTCCTGTTTTCAGGCACGACTGTGGTCGCAGGGATAACTGTGTTGGCGGGGGATACTGTGTTGTCAGAGGACAGAGGTGTTTTGTTGTCGGAGGACAGACGTGTTTCCGCAGGTAGACCCGGTCCCGCAACCGGGGCCTCACCTGGAGCCGCTGACGTGCGCCCTGCTGCCGGCGATGTGACGCTCGGCGGCGCGTTGTCCCAGGTCAACAGTTCCGCCACACTCAATGAACGAAGCTCGCTGCTTCCGTCGGCCTCCCGTTCGGCCAGGCGCTGGAGTCTGTCCAGAAAAGACAGGGCCTGCTCCTGCGTGTGAACGGGCGCTTCCGGTACCACCTCGGCCACCTTCGGGGCTTTGATCGGCACAGGCCGGGGACGTCTGGGCAGGCTGAACCCCACGCCTGGATCGGTGGCGGGCAGGTGCTCACGCAAACGACGCAACGTTTCCAGGTCTTCACCGGGCGGTGTGAATTTCGCAGGTGCGGCGGGGACCGCGAGATCTGGGCTGGCGCTGTCCAGATTGGCCGGAGCCAGGACAGCCGGAGCTGGATTGCCTGGAGCTGGATTGCCCAGAACCGGGCTGCTCAGAACCGGGCTGCCCAGAACCGGGCTGGCAGACCCTGCATTGTCCGGAACCGGGTCAGAACTGGCCGTCCGCACGGGCCGATCTGACCCGCTGGTGTCCTCTCCTGACGGAGTGCGTCCGCCTGTCGGCTGCGCAGCAGCAGATGGCTCCTTTTGCCCCCCCACGACTGGCAAGACCGCCGTTCCGGCTTCAAATCCGGCGGCGTCTGGTTGAAAGTCTGCCTGACCGAGCGCCGCCTGAAGCAATGTGGAAGAGGTCTGCGGCCTGGAAGATGGGGCGTCTGGAACAGATTCGGCCACAGACTCTGGAGATGTCGCCCGGGCAGTGCCGTTTGGGGCCGTGCTGTTCTGGGCCGTGCTGTTCTGGACAGTACTGCGTTGAGTGGTGTTTGCCTGTACGGTTCTGCCCACCTGGGGGCGAGCTGTGTCAAGCCCCGACAATTCCGGGCTGTGCGGCTCTGGCCTGTACGACTCTGAGCTGTAAGACTCTGGGCTGGGAATCTGTCGCCCAGGCGCTTCGGTCGCGGGCCGTTCCTGCGTTGTCTCAATGGTCGGCGTCAGGCCCACTGCGGGAGATGCGTCCACTGTCAACGGCCCAGATCCTTCCACTGACCCAGGCTCTTGCAGTGACCCGAACTCCCTGCCTGTTTCGGCAGACGCAGACAGACCGGAATCGGCCTCGGTGGTCCGCTGGTTCCGGGTATCTGGCCCTTGACCGGGTGGGGTCGTCAGTTCGCCTCCGGGGCCGGAGTCTGTTTGGTCAAAGTCCATTTGGTCAAAGTCCATTTGGTCAGAGCGCGGCTCAGCAGTCTCCTGATCGGAGGCGCTCTGCGGGGGCGTGGTCGGTTGTGTGACAGTCGGCAGGCTGGCCACTGTGCCGGGCGCTGAACGCTCCGGGTTGAGATCGGCCAGCCCTGCGGCTGCGCCAGATGCTAGAAATGCAGGATCTGGGAGCACAGGCTCCGCAGCAACTTGAAGTGCAGGCACGTCCACCTGAACCCCTGGAAGCGGCGGCGCGGCAGTGTTCAAGGCCCCAGCCTGCTCAGCCGACCCCTGGCCCGCAGCCGCCAGCAGGGCAGAGGGAGTGGCGGCGTTCACATCCTGCCTGTCGGCAACCGGTTGACGGCGCACCGACCCCGCCAATGTCTCAGGCTGTGCCGCGCTGCTGGTGAAGCCCAGCAGGTCCCGGAATCCCAGCTGCCCGGTGCTGGTGTTCCGGGCCAGCCCGGCGATGTCTGAAGGCTCTGACGCGGCTGATCGGCTGGCCGGTGGCTGGCTGCTCAACAGCTGGGCCGATTGATCGCGCGCCTGCAACACCGAAATCCGTTCCTGATCTTCGGGGAAGGGCAGGGGCGGCGACTGCCACCGCCGCTGCTCCAGAGCGGAACTCTCTGGAAACGTCGCCTCTGCCGCCGGCCCAGTCGCCCCGCCCGTAGAAGCGCCAGAGAAGTCTCTGTCTGGAGTGGCCCGCTCAATCTGGCGAGCGTCAGCGCTGGTGTCATCCGGAACCAACCCGTTGCCAATGTAGACAGGTTCAGGTAAGGCCGAACCCACATCCGTGCGCACTCCCGCCTCTGCTGCCCGGTCAGGCTGCGCGCCCTGAGGTGTCCGAAATGATTCTGCCTCAGACTGAACCGGCGGCTGAAATCCTGTTGCCTGAAGCTGGGGTCCCTGAAATCCTGTGGCCACGGCCTCTGCTGCCTGAGGACTTTTCAGCCTGGCCTTCACCTGATACACCGGCGCTGCCTGGCCGGGTGCTCCCAGCGGCCCCGGCCCGGCGCGCCCCGTTTCTGCCGGGCCAACGGGCAGAGACGGCGGGGGCACAGAGCGTCCATCGGGAACACTGCCCGCAGAACTCAGGAGCGTCGGCTGCCCTGGCGGGGCAGACTGTCCGAAGATCACGGTGAAGTGGTCGCGGTAATGCTTCAGGTGAGCGGCGTGGTCCGCCAGAGAACGGGGTTTGGTCATGGCAAGGCTCCAGACTGGTAGGCGACGAAGTGGAGGCAGGGTTCTGGCTCAATCAGGCGGCGATGGTCGGTGGGCGGGCCGCTGCTGAACGCGGTCTGAAAGCAGCTGGCCCCAGGGCTGCCCAGGACACAGTGTTCAGGAAGACGACGTGAAGGTGAGGACGCCGGAGTGGGCAAGTTCAATGGTCTCAATCGCCACCGTGTCGCCGTTGGCAGCAAATTGCGGTCCGGACCATTTGCAGGGGAACGCCTTGAGCAGTTCCCAGGTGATGGCGGGCTGGAGTTTGGTTTCCCCCCGGGTGGCCGCGCTGGACTGCTGGGTGCCGTAAACTGCGATGGTGACTGTCCGCAGATCCATGATCCCGCTGATCACGCGTGAGTACCACTTGAGCAGTTCGTTGTCACTGCTGACGCCGCGTTTGAGCGTCACGTTGCCCACCTTGGTCAGCCCTGGCAGACGGTGAATAAACTCGTTGTTGCCGCCCTCTGCATACTCGAACAGTTCGGTTTCCATCTGGAGACCGCTGATTTCCGAGAAGACGGCCTTGGCGACGCCATCGATCTTGACATAGAAACGGCTGTTGGTGTTGGCTTTTTGAGCTGAAATATAGGCGTGCTCGGCCTTCTGTTGAACTCTTTTTCCCACTTCGTCAGTCATTGACACGGCTCACCTCTGTCCGCCGATCCGGCGAATCTGCATGCTCACGTCGGCCAGCATGAGCTTGTACACCTTTTCAGCCAGCTGATGAATGTCCACAGCTGTGGCTGAGGCATTCGACGCCACCGCAGGGCCGCTTTTGCCATCAGCGTTGCCCGCCGCAGGAGCAGGAGAAGTTGAGGTCATGGTGGTCACTCCTTACGGAACATTGAGCGGGGCTGATGGATCATTGCCGCAGATCAGAACATTTGCTGGCGAGCGGACAACAAAACTGGGTCCGATATGAAGCGGGGCTATGGGTGTCTGTTAACTGTGCTCCTGACATCGGAATAATCCCACTGTGCCAGAACAATCTTACTGTGCTAGAACAATCTCAAGTTGGAAGTGCCTGCATGGCGGTATCCAGATCGAGAATCAGCTCGGCCTGACACTGAGGACACACCGTTTCGATGCTTCCGTGCAGGGGGCTTCCATGCAGGGGGCTTCCATGCAGGGGGCTTCCATGCAGGGGGACAGACATGGACCTGCTGGATTCGGGTTCGCGCAGCGGCCAGGCGCTCGGCTGGAACTGCATGCCCTGCAAGCTGTTCAGCTCGATATACAGGGCCTGAAGATAGGAAAAATCAGCCGCGTACAGCCCGGCGACGACCTCCAGCGGAACGGGCGAGAATTCACCGAGCCTAACCACCACGCGGCTGAACAACAGCAGCCCCAGAAATGCTTCGTTGTCCTTCACTCGGTGATCACCGAGCGGCTCAATCTCGTCGAAGGCCGTCGCAAGCCGCATCTGACCGCTGCGGTGGACCCCGCCCGCACTGTCGTGGTACCCCAGAGGCAGGGTAAAGTCGTAGCTGGTCAAACTGTGTGTCATGGAAGTTTCACAGCCGATTCAGCGCTCCTTCTTCAGGCGGAGGTGTTCGGTTCAGAAGGCGGAAAGGTGCGGTTCAAAGGAATGATCCCGGCTCCAGCATGTTGGTGTTCAGATCAGGAGTGGGATTTCCAGCAGAGAGCACGAAAACCAAGACAAAAGACAGCAGGACAAAAAATGGCGGGACAGGGCATGAAGACGCCCCCCGCCATTTCGTATTGCTTACTGTACGCGCTTGTAGCCCTCGTGGGTGATGGTCAGCTCTTCGATGGCGACCTCGTTGGTCTTGGCGTCGTAGGTGGGGCCGTTGAGCTTCTGGGGCCAGGCCCGCTCGAAGTTCCAGCGGGCCACCGGCTCACCGCGCTGGTTGTACAGCGTAATGGTCCCGCTGCGGCGAGCAGAATCGATGTCACCGTCTTCGACCTGCTTGCGCCAGGTCCACATGTCCATGCTGTCGGTGATGCCGCGCTTGAGCGTGATATCGGTGTACTTCATGGTGCCGGGTTCGCGGATCAAGATGGGCTTGCCGCGCTCGTCGGTGGCCCGGTACTCGACCACCTGGCTCTCGGACCCCAGACCGGTACATTCACGGAATGCGCCCTGTACGCCGTTCTGAAAATCCACACCGAAGTAGGCACCAATCAGTTGATCTTTCCGGGTTGCAGCAGTCATATGAACCCCCCTTTGGCTGAAATCAGCCCTTGAACCGATGAACTTGTCCTGCCTGAGAGACTTGAGGTAATCCCGTACCGATCATCTGAGCGCGTCAGATATTGCACCTGACGATGAACCACAAGCTGTTGAATCACAGTATACCGAAATTATTGACCGCCACCTGCGAACTGTCCAAAACGCAGCACCACGAACTCGGCGGGCTTGACGGGTGAAATGCCGATCTCAACGTACACCATCCCCAGATCACGCACCTCGGCAGGATTGAGTTCGGCGTCGCACTTGACGTAGAACGCCTCGCCCGGAGTCTTGCCGAACAGGGCGCCGCTGCGCCAGACGGTGGTCAGGAAGGCCGTGATGTCGCGGCGCAGGCGGGACCACAGCTCGTCGTCGTTCGGCTCGAACACCGCCCACGAGGTGCCGCGCTCCACGCTCTGCTCGACGTAGTTGAACAGTCGGCGCACCGAGATGTAGCGCCAGCGGGCGTCGCTGGTGAGCGTGCGGGCACCCCACACGCGCAGACCCTGCCCGGTGAAACTGCGGATGCAGTTCACGCCAATCGGGTTCAGGATGTCCTGCTCGCTTTTGCTGATCTGGGTGGCGGCGTCCAGCGCGCCGCGCACCACCTCGTTGGCCGGG
>JANXWI010000096.1 GCA_025351205.1 Deinococcus sp. | reverse complement strand
TTGACGAGGTGCGCGGCGGCGTAGCCACTCCCGCTGCCCGAGGTGACCTTGTACCAGCCACCCTCGACTTCCTCCTGAACGGTGAAGGTGGTGCCCGCCTTGAGGTTGGCGACGACCTTGCCCGTGGCATTGGGCTGGTCGCGCAGGTTCATGCCGCCCACGTCGATCACGCCGCCCGTGCGGTTGACGGGACTGGTCTTGAGCGGTGGTTCCGAAGGGGAAGACGAACGCTGAACGGACCCGGCGCGCAGATTGCCTGCCAGCCGGGGAGGCATAGGCAGCGTTTGAGCCTGCTTGTTCTGAGAAACGGCCTTGTGCCCCATGCCCGCCAGAACGTCCAGGTTGACCTTCCCGGCAAACTGGCTGCCGAAGCTGCGGGCGTCGTGTTCCTGCCCGGCGTCCCCGTCGATGCCCGGTTTGGCGGTGCCCTGCGCCTGCTGCTTGGTGTGCTTGACCTCGTGCGCGATCAGCTCCACGCCAGTTCTGGTGTTGGGGTTGAAGGTGCCGGCCTTGAAAAAGATGTCCTGTCCGGTGGTGAACGCCGTGGCGTTCACCTTCTTCGCCAGCGTGTCTGCTTCGGCGTCGTCGTGCAGCCGCACCCGGCCCAGGTCGTGGTTCAGCTCCAGTTCCAGCGCTTTGCGAAGCGCGGTCGGAATCGGGTTGCCCGCACCGCGCCGTGCCTGAATGCGTTCCATCAGCGGCTGTTCACTCTGACCGTCCAGGTGTTCGAGCTGGCGTTGCAGGCTGTGCAGCCCGATGACGGCCCGGTCCTGGGTTTCCTGTGCCTGCTGGCGCTGGATGGTCTCGTCAATGGCGCGTTGCAGCGCCTGACGTTGCGACGCGGGCACCTGCATCAGGGCGGTGGTGACCACCGCCCGTCCGGTCCCGGTGCCCAGCCGCTGAAAGGGGGCCAGCGCTTCACCGTACTGGGCGTAGCGCTGCACGGCTGGCCCGGTGTCGGTGCGGAAGCCCTGACCGAGCTGGGTGCCCACCGTCCGCAGGAGTCCCAAGTGCTGCGACTGTTCCTGTTCACGCAGGCTGATGGTCTGCCCCGGTTTACTGGGGTGCGCCACCCGCTGCACCTCCCACAGCCCACCCTGGCTCCACTGGGCGGGCGTGCTGGGCCGCTGGGTCAAGGGGACAATGGGCGTCTGAAGGTCTGCCTGACGCTGCACTGCCGCCTCGTACTGCCCGGCTTGCAGCCCAGCGGCACCCAGACTGGCCTGATGACCCTCGATCTGCCGTTGCAGGGTCTGACGGTGTGAACCGGAACCAGCCGTGTCCAGGACTCCGCGTTGCAGTTGAAGGCTTTCGAACACCGGGGCGAGCACCTGACGCTGGGCTGTCATGGGGGACACGGTGAAGTCGGTGAGCTGCTTTTCGGTGCGCTGGAGGTGCAGCTGCCTGGGGCTGACCTGGGGCTTGGGCAGGAGGGGCGCTCGCCGGTAACTCATGTCGGGACCCAGGCTGCGCTGGGCTGTCAGGCTTTGGCGATTGACCCTGAGCAGCGAATCGTCCGTCCTTCTGGACTTAGATTTGGGTTTGTACTCCACGCCTCACCCCCTGTTGGACCTCAGTTTACCAGGGAAATCTAAAAAGCATGTTCAAACCTGGAGCGTCCTTTGAAGCTCACACTTCTCTTTTCGGGCAACGTGTGGGCCGCAGGCTTCAATCTGGAACCCTCGGGATGAACGGCTGGAGTCGACCGAGCAGCAGGGCGCTGTCGTGGCCCAGAACGCGTTTCTGCTCTTTCAAGGCCGCCGTGAAGTCATGGGTGGCCAGGACGTCCGGTCGGTCATGTTTGTTCAGAGCGTCGAAGTGCTCCGGGTCAGCTGCACGCTCCGGACCACGTAGGCTTCGAGCAGGCAGGCTTCCGCGCAGGCAGGCGTCCATCCGTCCGGCAGGATATACGCGGGGGCGTGGTTGTGCAGTCCGATGTGCAACCGCATCCACCAGCCCAGAGCCTGGTCCGGCGGCAGGGTCGCTGCCAGCCTGAGCATCATGGTCTCGACCCAGGCACGGCACACGGGGTCGTCCAGGCGCAACCTCTCTCGGGTGATGGGAGGCAGGCGGTCGGGATTGGCCACCTCCATCTCAACTGGTCCCGTTGTTGCCGGTTCGGCGGCTGCGTCCGGTGCCGATGTGCCCGACCAGGCAGCCCTGGATCTGAATGTCTTCCACCTTGAAGGTCATCACTGCGTAGGCTGGATTTTCGCTGTGCAGCGAGACCGTGCCGTTGTGCCGCTGCCAGCGTTTCAGGGTGGCGGTGTCCTCGCCAGGCACGCTGACCAGCGTGATCTCGCCGCTGTGCGGTTCGTCGCTGGTGGGGTGAATCGCCACCAGATCGCCGGGATAGATGCCCACCCCCGTCATGCTGTCGCCGCGCACCCGCAGCAGAAAATCGCCCTCATGCAGGTCGAGGACGTCCTGCAGCCGGGCCGCGTAGCCCTCAATGTGTTCCTCGGCCCAACCCGGTTGCCCGGCGGCCACGTCGCCCAGGATCGCAAAGGCGAGCAGCCCGGAGTCCTGCCCTTCCGTCCGGGTCAGGATGCGTCCCTGATCGGTCAGCTGGATGATGGCAGTCTGGCGCTCTCCGGCTTCGTAACGCACCAGGCCACGGTCTCTCAGGGCCAGGACGTAGGTCCGGACGTTCTGGCGGGGCATCTTGAGTTCGGTGCCGATGCGGGCGGTGGTGACCGCCTGCTGCAACCCGTGCAGCCGGGCGATCTCCTGCAGAACGTCGCGCTGCCTGGCCGTCAGTTCAGTCTCATCCATGTGTCACCTGACATAATTATAGAGGATAACTGACCCGGATAGCAAGGGCCTTGAGGTGGGCGGACATCTGTAGAGAAGACCCCGAGTTTCCCCTACTCGCCGTCTAGCCGTTCAGGTGCTCTCTCGCGCCCTGCAGACTCAGGGCCGTGCCAGCCGTCCACAGGCGCAGCGCCTGCTGGCTGCCGAGGGTGTACAGGTCCCGGGTGGCCGCCGGGGCGAGCAGCCCCAGCAGCACACGCCTGGACCCGGGCGAGAGCCTACCCCAGCCGTCCGGGGTTCCCGGCAGCGGGGCGCCGAGTTCGGCTTCCAGTAGGTCGGTGAGCCGCTGCAGAAACGGGTCGCCCTAACCCAGCTGGCTCGTTGCTTCCCCTTGCATTTCCCCGACTACCGCCGATCTGGGATTCAACGTGTCGATCAGGGGGATGAGTGCGTCTCTATACGCTTCAATCCACGGCGTCAACGTCAGCAGCTCGGAATGGACAAATCGGGCGTAAACATCGATAAGGGTCTGTTTGCGTTTCGTTTTGTCGCTCAGGGCAGGAGAGAGTTCTGGCAGGCTGCCCGTCACTTCGGCCCAGATCCAGGCGGCGCAGTTGCGCGTCCTGGCAGGGGCCATCCGGAGAGGTGCCTGAGAGTACAACTTCGTCATCTCGTCGTCGACGAGGCTGTCGGCCATGGTTGTCCAGCCGTCCATCATGGCCCGACGCCGTTGATAGTCGGTCTTGTGCGGATCGGCTGACAGCTGCTCAGCGGCGGCCTTGATTGCCGTATCGAAGGCGGCTGTATGCCCTCCGGCGTTGATGACGCCCATGGCTTTGTTGTAGAGGCCGTTGACGTGCGAGTGTGGGAAGCCGAGCACCTGGACGGCCGCCGCGCGGTCCATCCCGCTGCACATCTGGACGAGGACGATGCTGCAGGCCTTCCTCGCGCTGCTTTCCGCTAGATCCGTGTGCTGGAAGAACACCCTGAAAGAACGGTCGAACTCTGACTGAGACATCAGGGGCCGGACGTGCTCGGGCCCGAAGTCGTACTTCGAGGCTCCAACCGCGTCTCTCCCGAGTCTCCGGGGAAGCTGGGCTTGTGCCGTGAGGAGGACGTTGCAGGCCCTGAGGAGGGGCCCCTCGAAGTTGAAGTCCTTCGCAGCGTTCCACGCCTTGTTTCTGAGAACCTCCCGGAGCCTGGCGACGATGGGACGCAGCCGGTCGACCATCGTGTCCAGGTCGTCCGACGCGAGGACCTTCATGGCCAGCTTCATCGGGCCGGTCAGCAGCAGCGGGTCGGTGGGAGCCGCCCTGTAGAAGCTGGTGATCTTCTTCTCGCCCTCGACGATGCCTTCTCGTCCGCCGTCTCGCCGGCGATCCCGCTCGTTTGCCATGCGTGCGAAGGCAGAGGTGACCTCGGGCTGGGTGGCGTCCAGGTCGGCCGGTTGCGCGACGTACAGGATCAGGCTGGTCAGTGAGCGCAACTGCTGAAAGACCTCGCGCGCCGGCAAGGATGATCCCGCGACCTTCATCGGTCGGTCCTCCAGGAGGGCGTCCAGCGTCAACTGCAGGTCAAGGAGCGAGGGGTCTGTCACGTGAACGGCGGGCACGGTGCTGAGATCGTTTCTGCATGGAGTCGCGGCTCGACCCTGGTCGCGCTGCCCCTCGGACTTGGGGTTGGAGCAGTGCCCGGGCACTGGCGGCGTGGTCACGAACCGGGGTTTCCCTCCCAGGTCAGCGCGGAAGCCGCCAGGACGTTCCCCGCAGCCAGGACAGGTGTTGACCAGAAAGGTCTGGTGCGTCCGGCAGATCAGGGTCCACGGCAGTTTCCAGGCGACACGCCATGCCTGGTCGTGCGCAATGCAGCCTGGGCAGAGATTGCTCCCCGCAAAAGTCGACCAGTTCCGGACGGCGGCCACCCGGATCGATTCCTGATTCAAGGCTTCTACGCCGTCCAGGTCCAGGCAGATGGTGGCGTAGGTGGAGAGCAGCATCCCTTTCACCTGCTCCGGGGTCAACCGCACCACATGGCTGAAGGTGGCGAGTTGCTCGTCGCTCATAATCACGCCGTAGCCGTAGAGCTTCTCAGCGTGAAAATCCCGGGAGGTGAGCTGGGTTCGCACCAGCATGGTACTTATCGGAGTGGCGATCGACTGGAAGCTGCACAGCCGCTCGACGTAACTGGCCAGGGACTCGCCAGGAACAGGTCTCGGCCGTGAGGAGAGGACCCGGCCGGCTGAGTTTGAGAGCCGGTGAGCTTTCTGGTCTTCGTTGGGCTCCAGCCGTGACGCGCCGGTGGGCCGGACACTCATTTATTCTCTCTGTTGCCGTACGTGGTGGCGTTGTAATCGAGGGTCACGTCATCCAGGAACGCCTTGGTCAGGTGCTCCTCCCTCTCCTTGCCCTCTCCGTTGGACTGGTTTTCGTTGTCTTTACCTGTGATCTGGACAGACAGGATCGCTGCCTTCCGCACCAGATGTAATAACGACCCGATACTGCCCTGCGTCCGGTTCCACAGGTAGTTCTGAAGGTTCAACAGGTCGCCCTTCGGCTGCTCCATCAGCACCAGCTGTTCTTCACACCAGGTGATGAGCGCGGTCCATTCGTTGCTGTTCCGCTCGATTCGTTTAATCGGCACGAGTTCGAATCGGCCCCCGGTCTGACCGGCCTTCACCGCCTGCTTCTTCCGCTGCTCCTCGAAGAGGTTGGTGGTTTCAAGCTCGATCCCGACCACCAGCAGCGTGGCCCCGGACTGGCTCGACAGGCTTTTAAGATGGTCGCGGATGTAATCCGTGTTCTCCCGGCCGGGTTTGAGGAGATGGAGGTCATCGACGATCAGGAGCTTGGTCCGGTGCCGTTTGATTTCCAGTTTGACTGCGTTGGTCAGCTGCTGATCCCCGTAGGCGCGGATGTCTGAGACCGTCATACCGAGAAAAAACGCGATCTGCTCGTCCAGATGGCGTGTACCCGTCTCGGCGGTCAGTGTCACGTACACCACCCAGATGTTTTCATGCTCATCATCGACCACTTCGCCGCGGGCTTCCAGGAGGGCGGGGAGCCAGACCGCGAACCATTTCCCCAGGGCGGTGGCGATGGTCGTCTTCCCGAGGGTCGGGGGCCCACTCAGTGCCAAGTGTTGCTTGACCGAGTCCTTGCTGCGGATGTTGAGCTTCATTGAGAGCATGAAGGACGATTCAACTTTCGTGTAGGTTTCGGTGGTCCCGAACCCGAAGTCAGCATGCCAGTCGTCCCGCTGCTGGTCGTAGATGAATTTCTTGCGGGGCGACAACTCGTCGTAGGCAGCGCGGGTAAGGAGTGGCGGCCTCGGAGGAATGCCGTGAGCGAGAAACTCCTCCCAGTCTTCCCGGGTCAGGATGGCGTTGTTCTCCAGCAAACTGACGAGCGTCATTCAGCCTCCTCATCGTCATCAAGGGGAAATGCGAATGGAGCATTGAAATCCAGGGTCCGCACGCGGCCAGGCACCTGGACTTCGGTGACCTTCAGCGGCTGATAAGGGGCCTGCTGATCGGGGGTGGGTGAAGGATCTGTGGGGAGAGCGGGCGCATCGTCTCCGAGGCGTTCGACGCGTTGACGCTGGGCGTCACCCTGGCGGCTGATGGCGTTACGGACTTTCTGGTCGAGCTTCCCATGCTCGGTCTTGTTGTTCATGGTCTGGAGTTGCTCAACCAGTTTACCGCGTCCGCTGCGGTCAAGACTTGCCAGCTCCTCAGCGTACCGCTCGTTGCGGTCTCTCCGGACACGGTCCATCTCTACCTTGTTGTCTGCGAGGGTATCCTCGGTTCGTTCCTGGACAGCTTGCATCGCCTGTCCGGTCAAGTCCGTTTCGAAGGGCCGGACGTAGTGCTCGGCGTCCAGCCATTGCATGGCGAAATACTGGCCCTCCTCTCCTGGATCGGGATAGGGATCTTGAAAGAACACGAAGGTCGGGTCGCGGTCATCGACGAGCACGGGCCAGCGCCCGTTGAGCCGGGGGTAGGGTGACTTCTTGCCCCGGTACGGGTTGAACTCGGGTCCGTCGTACTGGCGATAATCGATCGTCACGCCGCGTTCGCCAATGGCGCATTTGACGGGTCGGAGCGAGAGGTAGTATTCGTTCCGGGACCTGGGGACGGCGAAGAGGCCCTGCATCTGTAGGCCGAGGTCCAGCATCTGGTTCGGGGTAAGCTTGAATTTTGGGGCGTCAGGTGCGTACAGGCCGTCGTGGGTGTGGTTGTTGTATTCCTCGGTGATGTACTCCCCAATCTTGGTTAGAAGCTCCGAGCGGAAGTGGTAGGCGCGCGCCTTCTTTCCGCGGTGACGCACGTTCTGTCCGACGTAGCCCCTGAGGTCCTCCATCAGCCGTTGACGGATGGTGCGAAACAACCGCTCGATCTGGGATTTGTCACTTCCCTTGTACGGACGGGCGAAGATGAAGTCGAACTGGAATTCGTCGGCCAGCCGGTCGAGCTGCCGGCTTTTGAAGGCGCGTCCCCCGTCGACCACCAGGATTTCCGGCAGCAGCGCAGGCGCACCGGCCAGCGTGACGCCGGCATCGAGGTCAAAGGCATTCAGGACGACATGCTGGGGAATACCGGTGTAACGAAACTTGCTCCCTTCAGGCCAGGCCGGGTTGTACAGCTTGGGGAACAGGATGCTCAGGACGAGGGTAGAGATGTCGACCGACTTCGCATCCGATTCGATGAGGTCCCAGGCGACGATGGCCCGGCTATAGAGGTCGAGGGCCAGCGCCAGCCGCAGCCGGATCTCACTGCCGTCGACCTCACTCAGCGCCAGGATGTCGATGGTGTTGATGTCGATCAGCATGTATTGTCCGGGACGGAGGGCGTGGATGCGTCCGAACGGCCGCTTTTTCAGGTTAGCGAGGATGCTCTCCCGCTGTTTTGCCTGGAGGACCAGCGTCGGGGCCACCAGCCCGACCAGCCGGTTGAACGTCTTCTGTGACGGCATGTCGATGGTTCGTTTCGGGCCGTCCGTCTTGAGGTCGAGGACTGGAGTGTCGTCCACTGTTTCGTCAAAGGTCTCCTCGAGAGCGTCTTCCTGGGGCTCCGCATTGTCGACTTTGGTGGTTTCCTCTTCTGGGAGCCTGACCAGGAGGCCGCGCCCGGCCAGATGTTTAATCGTCTGATTTCGCAGGCCTTTGAGGCTGATGTCGGAGAGCTGGGTCCGGAGTTTGGCCACGGCTTCGATGGCACGCATCACCTCCTGGTGCTCCTCGTGGGGGGGCGTCCTCAGGCGCAGGTGTCGTTGGTCCACCAGCCCGTACACCCCCTGTTTCCGGTAGGCGGCCAGCAGGCGCTTCAGTGTCCGCTCGGACATTTTCAGTTCACTCTTTTCCGCAGCGAGTTCACGGACTTTGGTCGTGATCCGTTGTGCGAGCGTGGTGAGCGAGACGTCGTACTCTGGGCGGACGAGCGGCAAGGCTTCTGGCTCCGTGTCCTGGGTCGTCGGCGCGCGCCCGGTCGCGACTTCCGCCACATGGGCTTCGAGCGCGCGGGCTTCCTGCTGGTAGAGTTCGGGGAGCGTGTTGAACGACGTCTGATACGCGTCCAGCGTGGGATCTGCCTGGCCGGCCACGGCGTAGTCGGGAGACTGGAGGATGGCCTGCCAGGTGGTGGTGAGTTCGAACCCATCCGCGTTGCGCAGGACGATGCTGCTGGCCGGGTGGCGTGCGACAGTCCAATCCTGGCCAGCGTACCGCAGACGACTGCCGATGGTGATCTCCGCTGTTCGGTTCATGTGTCCGACCTCCGTTCACCGGGAAAGAGGGGCCCAGGCGTCACCAGGGACGCCGACGACAGGGGAAGCGTCAGGTCGAGCTGGAGGTCTCCACGCCAGATCAGATGGAGGAGCACCGGACGGGTCAGGTAGGGCCGGTCGACCAGACTCTCGATCTCTTCCAGAGAGAGATCGGTGGCCGAGGTCCCGACGGCGTCCAGGACAAGTGGGGCGATAGTCTCGAAGCGGAGGGGTGCCCGGCGGAAGCCGGACAAGAACTGGACGTTGTAGGCCTGAACAACAGGGGGCTCCCCCCAGACCTCGTAGTCGAATCCAACGAGCGCGCAGGCCTCACGGGTGGCCTGGAAGGCCAGTCGACTGTGAGGGTCAGACTGGAAGGCCCAGGGGCGAACGTCAACCAGGAGCCGGGGGCGCCCCCGCCGGCTCAGGAGGATGTCGGGAACGTGGCTGTACACCGTGTCATCGGTTTCGTCACGAATCAGGAGGGCAAACGGCTGCGTGGCGACCTGAAGCGAGGCAGAGTCAAGGTCAGCGAGTTGCAGGCGCAGGTGTTCGAGGCGGCTCTCGTAGATGACCCGGCGACCGCTGCGGCTGAAGAAATACGTCCCGCTGATGTGGGTCTGGCCCTCGTAGTTTCGGGCCTTCGGGGTCGAGACGGCTTCGCGTTGTCGGTCATGTTCCGGCCCGGTCAGGCTGATGCGCATCGGGCTGAGGTCTTCTGGGTTGACCGTGGCCAGGAACATGACGTCTCGCTCGATCGAGCGCCCGTTGAGACCGACAAGGATGACGCGGAATGTTCTGCTCACCTTCACTTACCTCCATCTCGGCTTACCGCTGACGTTCTGTTGTGAACAGAATGGGGAAAAGATGGATAGCTCGCGGTCGATGACAAGTATACCGCTTTGGTGACAGATGCGCAAAATGCGTTCTCGTGGACTTGCGCAGACTATCTTGAATGATTAATTGCCAGGATAGGTGTCACCAACGATGTGTCGGTGCGCTGTTCCTTCAGGTTTTTCGCGTGTCACTGCATCTTTATGGACCACCGCGCCGACGTAAGTCTAAAAACAATAGAGTAACAACTATCTAAATTTAGTGACAGATATAATTCTATAGAAATTAGTCATCTCAGACGCAATATTTTAGGTTGGCAGAGAAAATATGGATAAATTAGCTGGCACCAACATGTATTATGCAAGAGGAAACGGTGGTCTGTGATGCACCTATTACGCAGGATTTACGCGTGGAAGACAGAAAGAGAGGGAGACCCGCAGGTCTCCCTCTCTGGTGACATGTATATAGGTTTAGTGACAGGTCCAAAGTCACCTTACAAACTATTTGCTGAGCTGGCCGATCACTGCGAACATCGGCAGGAACATGCCTGCCACGATCAGGCCCACGATCAGTCCCAGAAACACGATCATCACC
>JANXWI010000380.1 GCA_025351205.1 Deinococcus sp. | reverse complement strand
CACGCTGCCGCTCAGGTCGCTGGGCGTGCCCGGCGTGTTGCCGCCCGCCGCCGAGCCGTTGGCGGGCGCGTAGAGCTGGCCGTTGCTGTGCCACACCAGCCGGTAGGCGTTGCGGACTCCGCTGCCGAAGATGGTCAGGGGTGCCCCTGCCGCGTAGGGGTTGTACACGCCCCCCTCCTCTGTTTTGACGCTCAGCGGCAGGCTGCTCAGCTTGTTCAGGTCCAGGCGCAGCACGGCGGCATTGAGCAGATGCTCGGGGCGGTTGCCCCAGGCGTCGTCGGGCGCGCCCATCGCGCTGTCACTGCCCTGCGCGATGTACAGCACGTTCGGTTCGCCGGGCTTGAAGGCCAGCCCGTTGGTCATGTGGTCGCGGATGCTGCGCGGCAGACCCACCACGTAATCCTGCACTGTTTCCAGATTGGGGCCACTCAGGCGGGTGATCTTGCCTGACCAGTCCTGGGCCTGTCCCTGGCCGTTCCAGAAGTAGTTGTTGGTGATCCACACGACCAGATTGTCTGCCGTGGAACTGGGATCGAACTTCAGGCCGATGATGGTGCGCGGCCCGGCGTTGGCGTCCGTGACCGAAGTAATCGTCTGGAAGGTGCCCAGCGTGCCGTCCGGCAGGATGTTGAAGCGCAGGATCTTGCCGGTCAGGGTGGCGGCGTACAGTTTGTTGTCGGGGCCGATCTCTACGGCGGTGTAGGGGTTGGCGGGCACGCTGCCCAGAGCCACCTGCTCGAAGGCCACGCCGTTGCCGCTGGTGGTGGCAGAGCCGGTCACGAAGCTGCTGCGGCTGGGCAGGAAGCGCGCGCCGCTGGTGTCCTTCAGGGCGTCGGTGACGGCAAAGTCGTACTGAGTGTTGGGCTTCAGGGGCGCGTTGGGCTGCAGCACCACCACGTCGCCGCCGCCCGAGGTGTTGAGCTGCGCTGCGACCTGGATGCCGCTGGCATGTTCGGTCAGCTGGACTGCCGCCGCCGTGAGGCTGCCGCCGTCGATGGCGCTGCTCACCACGTTCACGTCGGCGGTCAGGGGCGAGGCCGGGTTGACCATGCTTTCGGCGTCCTGCGGGCCGGTCACGCGCACACTGGGCCGCTCACCGGGCGCGATGATCAGGTAATCCAACTTGGTGTTGGTTCCGCCCACCGCGTCGATGGTCAGCCTGCCGTCGGTGACCGGGACGCGCAGGGTGCTGGTAAAAAAGTGCCTGTTGGCGCTGGGCACAAAGGACGACACCGCCACCCTGCCCTCGATGTTGACGCTGTGGCTGCTGTCGAGGTTGTTGGCCGCGTCGCCCACCGCCACGGTCACGGTGTAGGTGCCGCTGGGCAGGGCGTACTCCCAGGCCCCCGGCGTGCTGTTGCCAGTTCCGGCAGCGCTGTACTGCATATGCACAAAGGTGTTGAGCTGGGCGCTGAAGCTGCCGGTGGCGCGGTCACGGGTGTTGGGGGTCAGGTCCAGCGGGGTGGCCGCTGCGGTTCCGGCGCTGGCCTGGGTGACCCAGCCCCAGCCGCGTGCGGGCGTGTAGGCCGCGCCCGTGTCGGCAATGAACCCCGCTGGTACGGCGCTGCCCTGGGGCTGGAAGTTGATCTTCACGCCGCCGCCGGGCAGGCCGCTGCCCGCGCCCACCGTCACGGCGCTCGTCCCCGACTTGCTGGGGTCGGACACCGAGGTGGCCGTGATGGTGGCGCTGCCCACCGCCTGCGCCGTGGCGAGGCCGGTGCTGCTGACGCTCACGGCGGCGGGGTTGCTGCTGCTCCAGGTGACGCCCGCGTCGTAGGCCCCCTGGCCCTCGGTCGCAGCGCTGAACTGCTGGCTGCTGCCCGGAGTCATGCTGGCCACGTTGGGGGTCACGCCCACCGCCGTGATCCTGGGAGTCACGGCGGTGCAGGTCAGCCTGGCGTTGCCCCAGTCGGCGTGGTCGTAGTCCAGGCTGTCGCCGCCGTTGGTGACCTCCAGCCGCAGCTCGCTCTGACCGGTCACGTCCAGGGTCACGCTTCTGGCGGCGTCTTTGCCGGTCATCCTGCCGCTGTCGTAGAGCCTGTCGCCGCCGGAGTACACCACGAAATTCACGCTGCCGTTGCCGTTCACCTCGTCGTCGAGGCCCACGCTGGCGCTGAAGGTGGTGCAGCTGCCTCCCAGCGCGTAGCTCAGGCTGCTGGCCGCGTGGACGCCGATCCCCTTCTGGTACGCCACGCCCCGGATGCTCAGCGGTCTGCCGTCGCCTGCGGCCCGCTCACCGTTGCTCCGGTCTTTTTCGGCAGGCCCCCAACCGTTTATGGCCGCCGTGGGGTTGAGGTCGGACAGAAACCTGTCGCCGCCGGGGGCCGTGGCCGAGCAGCTGAGCTTGGCGTCGGCCCAGTCGGCGTGGTCGTAGTAGGGGTTGTCGCCCGCGTCGGTGACCACCAGGTGCAGGTCGGTCACGCCGCTCAAGAGCACGCTCACGGCTTTTGCCGTGTCCGCGCCGGTCAGTCTGCCGCTGTCGTACAGCTTGCTGCCCGTGCCCACCGCCCCGCTCCAGAGCTGAAAAACAACCGTGCCATTGTTGCCCACCTCGTCGTCCACGCCCACCTGGGCCGAGAAGGTGCTGCAATTGCCGTTCAGGCTGTAGCGCAGGTCGGCGCTGGCGTGGACGCCCAGCCCTTTGGCATACGTCGTGCCCCCGATGCTCAGGACATTGCCGTCTCCGCCGCCGGATTCGCCGTTGCTGCGGTTGAGTTCCACCGGGCCGTACCCGCTGCTGGCCGAGGTCCAGCTGATGTCTGAGAGGGAGGTGTCGGTGGGGCCGCCCTGCGCCCGGATGCTCGGCCCGGTCCAGGGCCGGCTGGCGCTGGGGGCCGATTGCGTGTCGGTCCAGCTGTAGTCCACGCCGGGCAGGTAGGGGTACCTGGCCTTCAGCTCGTCGCTGCCTCCGGGCTGACCAGCGCCGGGTTGAGCCGTGGCGGGCGTACCGGAGCTGGAGCAGGCCGACAGCAAAACGCCGCCCAGCAGCAGGGCGAGCGAGGCGTGGCGCTTGAAGATATTCAGGGC
>JANXWI010000379.1 GCA_025351205.1 Deinococcus sp. | reverse complement strand
CTCGAAGCCGCCGTCCTTGCGGGCCTGGAGGCGTTCTGCCGCCGCGACCTCCAGCATCTCCTTGATGGTGGCTTCCGTGACCGAGTCGAACACCGGGGTGATGAATTTCTGCCCGGTCAGGCGGGCCACTTCGCCCAGGTGGGTTTCGAGAATCTGACCCAGGTTCATGCGGCTCGGGACGCCCAGCGGGTTGAACACGAGGTCAACGGGGGTGCCGTCTTCCAGGTAGGGCATGTCTTCCGGGGGCAGAATCTTGGACACCACGCCCTTGTTGCCGTGGCGGTTCGCCACCTTGTCGCCCACCTGCATCTGGCGCTTCTGGGCCACATACACGCGCACCATCTCGCGCACGCCGGGCTTCAGGTCCACGCCCTCGTCGCCGCGCCGGAAGCGCACGGTCTTGACCACGATGCCGCCCTGACCGGACTGCACGCGCAGCGAGGTGTCTTTCACCTCGCGGGCCTTCTCGCCGAAGATGCTGCGCAGCAACCGCTCCTCGGGGGTCGGCTCGCTCTCGCCCTTGAAGCTGGTCTTGCCCACCAGAATGTCGCCGGGCTTGACCTCGGCCCCGACGCGGATGAAGCCGTCCTCGTCGAGGTCGCGCAGGGCGGCTTCGCTCAGACCGGGGATGTCGCGGGTGATCTTCTCCGGCCCCAGCTTGGTGTCGCGGGCCTCCACCTCGTCTTTCTCGATATGAATGCTGGTGTAGAAGTCCTTGCGGATCAGGCCGTCGGAGATGCAGATCGCGTCCTCGAAGTTGAAGCCGTCAAACGGCATGATCGCGATGGTGATGTTCTGGCCGAGTGCCAGTCTGCCCAGGTCGGAGGCCGGGCCGTCGGCGATCACCTGGCCCTTCGTCACGGCCTCGCCGATCTCGATGATGGGGTGCTGGTCGAGGTTGGTGCCCTGGTTGCTGCGGGTGAAGCGGATCAGGTCGAACGTCCGCACGTTGCCCTTGACCATGCCGGCCCCGGGCGCGTCCTCGCTCAGCGTGACCTGGATGGCGCGGGCGTCCACGTAGGTCACGGTGCCCGTCACGTCGGTCACCACGCTGGTCCCCGAGTCGGTGATGACGCGCTCCTCGACGCCAGTGCCCACGGCGGGGCTTTCGGCGCGCACCAGCGGCACGGCCTGCGACTGCATGTTTGACCCCATCAGGGCGCGGTTGGCGTCGTCGTGCTCCAGGAAGGGAATGAGAGAGGTGTTGATGCTCACGATCTGCTTGGGCGAGACGTCCATGTAGTCCACGTCCACCGGCTCGTGGTAGGTCGGGTCGCCCTTGCGGCGGGCCAGCACACGCTCGTCGATGAAGGTGCCGTCGGGGTTGAGCAGGCTGTTGGCCTGGGCAATCGCGTACTTGTCCTCGATGTCGGCGGTCATGTACACCACGTCGTCGGACACCTTGCCGCCGTTCACCTTGCGGTACGGAGCCATGATGAAGCCCAGCGGGTTGACCTTGGCGTAGCTCGACAGACTGGAGATCAGGCCGATGTTGGCACCCTCCGGCGTCTCGATGGGGCAGATGCGCCCGTAGTGCGTGCGGTGAACGTCGCGCACGTCGAAGCCCGCGCGCTCACGGGTCAGGCCGCCCGGCCCCAGCGCGGAGATGCGGCGCTTGTGGCGCAGGTCGGACAGCGGGTTGGTCTGGTCCTTGAACTGCGAAAGCTGGCTGCGCCCGAAGAACTCGCGCATGGCCGCCACGATGGGCCGGTTGTTGACCAGCTTGGTGGGGGTCGCGGCGTCGGGGTTGCCCAGCAGCATGCGCTCGCGCACACCACGGGCCATACGCCCCAGGCCCACACGCAGCTGGTCGGCCAGCAGCTCGCCCACGGTGCGAACGCGGCGGTTGCCCAGGTGGTCGATGTCGTCGTGGGCCACCGGCACGCTCGCCTCGCTGATCACACCATCGGCGTCCACGTTCTGCACGTTCAGCGTGTCCAGGCCCTGCACCAACGCCAGCAGGTAGCGGATGGTGTCGATCAGGCCCGCGTCTGAAAACTTGCCGTCGGCAAAGGTCAGCAGGGTACGGTCCTGGCGGGTGGTGCCCAGCTTGGTGTTCATCTTGAAGCGGCCAGGGTCGCCCAGGTCGTAGCGCTTGGGGTCGGCCAGCAGCCCGAACAGGTACTGGATGGCCTTGTCGCGCTTGGGCGGGTCGCCGGGGCGCAGCACCGTGAACAGCCTCAGCAGCGACTCGTCGGCCCCCATGCCTGCGGTCTTGTCTTCAGGCAGCTCGGTCTCGGTGTCGAACTCGGTCATGAGTGAGCGAATGCTCGCGTCGTCGTAGCCCAACACGCGCAGCAGCATGCTCACCGGGAACTTGCGCTTGTTGACCTTCATTTCCATCACGCCCGCGTTCAGCTCCAGCTCGATCCAGGGACCGCGCTTGGGCATCGGGATGATGGCGGCGGTGTACATCCGGCGCACGCCCTTGTAGCTGGCGGTGAAGTACACGCCGGGGCTGCGGTGAATCTGGCTGATAACAACCCGGTCAGCGCCGTTGATCACGAACGAGCCGTCGCGGGTCATCAGCGGCAGGTCGCCCAGGAACACCTGGTCCTCCTTGATCAGCCCCGAATCCTTGTGGATCAGCTGGAGCTTGGCGTACAGCGGCGCGTCGTAGGTCAGGTCCTTCTCGCGGCACTCTTCCGGGGTGTATTCCGGCTCGCCCAGACGGTATTCCAGGTAGTCGAGTACCAGTCCGGTGCTGCGGCCCTTCTCGGTCTCGTCGATGGGAAAAATCTCGCGGAAAGCACTTTCCAAACCCGCGTTGTTGCGCCTGTCGATGGCGGTGCCTTCCTGCAAGAAGGTGTTGAATGAGGTGACCTGAATCTCGGTCAGGTCGGGAAGCGGAATAACTTCAGCAATCTCTCC
>JANXWI010000017.1 GCA_025351205.1 Deinococcus sp. | reverse complement strand
GCAGCAGGGTCGAGCAGACTGCCAGATCAAAACCGGTGCCCCGCGCCTGCCAGTACGCGGCCAGCGCGGCGGCCTGAGCCTGACCCACTGTGGTGAGCGGGCTGTCGTAGCGGCCCTCGTGCACGTCCTCGTCGTCGGCGCAGCTGCGCCCATGACGCAGCATGGTCAGATGGAGCGCGGTCATGCAGACACGCCACAGGCGAGCGCGTTCAGAACGGCGTCCAGACCCGCCCGTTGCGCTTTCAGGTGTCGCAACGTGCCTATTGCACTCAGCTCTACAGCAGCCTGAAAATCCTGCGGGTGGGCGACGAGAAAACTCTGCATCACCGGGGCTTCAGGTTCATCCCCATCTTCCAGAAAGCTGGTCAGCACCAGTCTCAGCGCGGCGCTCTGAACTTCTGCCGGAGCGCGGCCCACCCGCATGCCTTTGCGCGAAACATATTTATGCTCAGTCAGAATGTCGGCGGCCCCGGCCCAGGGGTCAGGGGCGGCGTAACTCAGCCCCCGGATACTGCTCATGGCGACCGCCCCGGCGCACTGCGGGCAGGGTTCGACGGTGGTGTACACCGTCCAGCCGTAGCAGTCGGGGTGGTGCTTGATCTTCAAATCGAGCAGCGCATTGATCTCGGCGTGGCCCAGGTCGTGTCCGGCGATGAACCCGCCCATGCCAGTGCCGGACACCTGCCGGGCCTCGCCCAGCCGGTTGCGACCACGCGCCAGCACCGTGCCGTGCTCGTCGGCGATGCTGGCCCCGATGGCATACGACCCCTCGCAGTAGGCGGTCCAGGCTTCTTCCAATGCCGCACGCCAGGGTGCCGAGAGCGGGGTCACAGCCAGCCCCGTTCGCGCATGACCACCAGCGCCGGGGCCAGCTGATAATCGTCACACCAGGGCGATTCGGTGGGGTTCACCCAGCGGTGTTCGCGGCCCTCCGGGCTGGCTTCCTGACGCAGCAGGCGGGCCAGGAAAATCTGACTGGTCACGCCGTTGTGTGGAGACGTGACGGCAAACCCTGTACCTTCCACGACCACGTGTGCGCCGCTCTCCTCCCAGACCTCGCGCACGGCTGCGCCTGCCGCCGTCTCGCCTGGCTCAATACCGCCGCCCGGCAGCGTCCAGCGGCCCCCACGCACGGCGGTCATCAGCACCAGACCTTTATGCAGCACGCAGCCGCAGGCCCGCCCTGTACGTGTCAGCCCCGGCGAAAGGTTGATCATCCGCCCTTCCTACAGGCCGCAGGCGACGCGCCACAAGCACCCTTCACAGCACGCCTCTGTGCTTCTCGACCAGTTCATCCAATGCTTCTCGCAGCAGGCTGGCCTCGGTGCGCTCCAGGGCGGCGGCCAGTTTGCTCAGGCGCTCCAGCTGCGACTTGGGGTAGTAGTTGCTCTTGAGAACCATCTTGCTTTCCACATAGATGCACGCCCGGCCCCGGCCCTCCATCTTGGCGCGGTACAGCGCGGCGTCGGCGGCACGTTGAAGCTCCAGCGTGCTCTCGGCGTGCGCCGGGCGCGAGGCCAGGCCCACCGACAGGCTCAGCGTGCGCGGCCAGTCGGGGTCGCGGTTCATCTGAAAGTGCTTGATGATCTCGTCGAACAGAATCAACGCGGTCTCGGCGGCACTCTCCGGCAGAATGGCCGCGTACTCGTCGCCGCCCAGCCGCGCCACGTGGCTGCCCGCTGGCAGGCTGCCGGTGAGCAGGCGCTCGACCTGCCGCAGCACCCGGTCTCCCTCGCTGTGGCCCAGGGCGTCGTTCAGGTTCTTGAAATGGTCCACGTCCAGCAGGGCCAGCGCCAGCGGAACACCGTGCAACCGGGTCATGGTCTTCTCGAAGTCGGCGCGGTTCAGGATGGGTGGACGGGCCATGTGTTGCCTCCTGGCAATGCAGAACGAGATATGTATGCTCAAACATATATATGTGTTGCGTAGTTGTCAAGACAGACATATGGGGGGATGGAGCCGCGCCCGGCGCAACTTGAGCGTATGAGACTCAGATTCTCGTACTGTAAAAATTGACATTTCGTACGGCAGGGGTCTAATATCTCGTCTGGGTCGGCAAATCCGCGTCAGCACCCTGGAATCCTCCAGGCGTTGTGTTCGGATGTCTGACGGTTGAACGCGAAGGCTACCGGGTCCCACCACATCACCCCACAGGAGGAAGACACATGCTTAAACCACTAGGTGACCGCGTACTGGTTGAAATTATCGAGGAAGGCGAGCAGAAGACGGCGGGCGGGCTGTACGTGCCCGACAGCGCCAAGGAAAAGAGCCAGCGCGGCAAGGTCGTCGCCGTGGGCACCGGCAAAACCACCGACAGCGGCGTGAAGGTGGCCCTGGAAGTCAAGGCGGGCGACACCGTGTACTTTGCCAAGTACGGCGGCACCGAAGTCACGCTGGAAGGCAAGAACTACAGCATTCTGGCCGAGCGCGACATCCTGGCGATTGTCGAGTAAGGCTGTCTGGTAAGAAAGACCCCTCACCCCTTGCTTTGCAAGGCCCTCTCCCCTGCGGAGAGGGGAAAACAAATAGTTCCAAACCTTTCTTTACTGCTCAAGGAGT
>JANXWI010000560.1 GCA_025351205.1 Deinococcus sp. | reverse complement strand
TCGGGCGTGGTGACGGTTCCGGGGGCCAGGCGGCGGCGGTACAGGTTGCCGAGCGACTTGAGCTGCGCGCTGCGCAGGCCGGATACATTTCCCAGGACTTTATCTATGGTGGGTACGCTCCTTGGAGGCGGGGACGGACGTGTCCCGGTGAGAGGTCGAAGTGGGTGTATTTTACCGCCCCCAGATGTGCAGAACCGTGACCCCAGGCTGACGGACTCTGAAGGTCGAGGCAGGCAGGTCGAGGGGGAGCGTGCTTAAATCCAGATCATGATGCGCCCGCTGGAGAAAGGCGCGCATCGGCATGATGGCTGAGAGAGGGCGGTGGCTCCCGCTATCCTCATACCATGAACCCTCTCCAGGCCCACCTTATTTCGCTGCTGCACGAACTGGCGCACGGCCCGGACCTGGGGGCAGAGTACGGCCACTTCAGCGAACCCGGAGCCGGCCTGCTGCCTGCGCTGGAAGGAATCGGCGCGGCCCAGGCGTCGGCCCCCGTGGCTCCGGGCCATCCACCCCTGGCCGCCTTCGTGGCCCACCTGGCGCAGCTTCTGAGCTTCGCGGCGGACCAGCTTAACGGGGCCGCCGAGTTCCCGGATTTTGCCGCTCCCTGGCAGATTCGGGAACTTGACGAGGCAGGGTGGCGGGCGCTGCGGCAGGAGCTGACCTCGGCCTTCGTGGGCATGCAGGCCGCCATGCAGCGCCGTGAACTGGAACAGGAGGAGCTGAACGTGGCCCAGAGTACCCTGACCCACGCGGCCTGCCACGCTGGGGCGATCCGTTTTGGGGTGCAGAACATTCTGGCAGGCGCGTGACAGAACGGCTCACAAGGCCGCTCACGGGCTGGAAGCACGTCATCTGGGACCTGGACGGCACGCTGCTCGACACCTACCCCGCCACCGACGGGGCGCTGGCTGCTGCGCTGGGCGAACTGGGGCATGAAGTCAGCCTGGAGACCGTGCGCCGCCTGACCCGCCTGACGCTGGACCACGCCATCCAGACATCGGCAAAGCGATTCGGTCTGCCGGAAGCCGACATCTACGCCGCCTACGAGCGGCAGTACGCCGTGCTGGGCCTGAACCACTCGCCCGCCATGCCGGGGGCGCTGGAAGCCATGCAAGCGGTGCGGTCCAGAGGCGGCCTGAACCTGCTGGCGACCCACCGGGACCGTGAGGGGGCACTGTGGCGGCTGAAGGCGGCGGGCCTGGACGCGGAGATGGACGACCTGCTGTGCGTCTCGGACGGCTACCCGCGCAAGCCCGATCCGGCGCTCTTTCTGGCGCTGCTGGCGCGGCACAGCCTGAATCCGGCGCAGGTGCTGGCGGTGGGAGACCGTGACCTGGATATGGCGGCGGCGCACTCGGCGGGCTGCCGGGCGGCGCTGCTGCTGACGCCGGGGGCGACGCTGGACACGGGGGCAGACTGGGTGCTGGGGGAACTGGGAGAGCTGGCGGAACCGGGCCTGTAGCGTACGGCGTGTGGCCTGTAGGAAAGGCCAGGACCCCAAGCCGTCATTCCAGACCTTCGACTTTCCCACACGCTACAAGCCACGTACCACACGCCCCAAAGCAGACCGGACACCCTTTCATCGGATGTCCGGCTCGCTTTACTGGCGGAGAGGGTCGGATTCGAACCCACGGTGCAGTTGCCCACACAACAGTTTTCGAGACTGTCCCATTCAACCACTCTGGCACCTCTCCCGCTGCCCACGTTTGGGCGAGACGTAATCTAGCACGCCCTCTGGAAGGCGGCAACAGGCGCTAGAGTGCCCGGAGCATGACCGCCGCCCCCCCCTCACCCCTGACGCCCACGCCCGCCCCACGCCGCTCGGCCAGCCGGAACATCATCGTGGTGATGCTGGGCACGCTGGGGTCACGGCTGTCGGGCATCGTGCGGCAGCTGATCATCAACGCCTTTCCCCCGGCCCTGACCGACGCTTTTTTTCTGGCGACCCGCGTGCCCAACACCCTGCGCGAACTGCTGGCCGAGGGGGCGCTGGTCAACGCGTTTATTCCGGTCTACAAGTCGCTGGACGAGGGCGAGAGGCGCAGGCTGGCGCAGGCGTTCAGCGGCGTGCTGATCGGGGTGAACCTGCTGCTGATGGCGCTGGGCATTCTGGCCGCGCCCGCCATCGCGGGCCTGCTGGTGCCGCCGGGCAGCCAGATCAGTTTCGAACTGGTGGTCTACATGACACGCCTGCTGGTGCCCTTCCTGATGCTGATCAGCCTGTCGGCCATCGCCATGGGTCTGCTGAACGCCGACGAACACTTCCGCGAATCGAGTTTCGCGCCGGTGGCCTTCAACCTCGCCAGCATCGCGGTGCTGCTGCTGGTGCCGCAGACCTCGACCTGGCTGGCGCTGGGCTGGCTGATCGGCGGCTTCGCGCAGCTTCTGGTGCAGCTTCCGGCATTAAACCGCTTCGGGCTGCTGCCCATTCCTGCCCTGAAAACCCATCCGGCCATGCGCCGGGTGCTGAACAACATGGCCCCGTTCACCCTGACCGCCGGGGCGAGGCAGATTCTCAATTTCTACGTGCAGCGGCTGCTGTCGAGCGGCCAGTACCCGCTGGGAACGGTCACCGGCTACAACAACGCCGAGGCGCTGTTCACGCTCGCCAACGGCCTGTTCGTGGTGTCTCCGGCGCTGGCGTACTTTCCCCGTTTTGCCCAGCACGCCGCAGACCGCGACTGGGCGGGCTTCCGTGCCCTGACCTTGCAGGCGCTGCGGCTGGTGACCTTTCTGGCGGCCCCGACCAGCGCGCTGCTGGTGGCCCTGTCCGGGCAGGCGGTCAGCATCTTCAACACGGGCCGCACCTTCGACGCGGCCAAGTTCCAGGCCGGAAGCGGCATCCTGGAGGGCTGGGCGCTGGCGCTCGTGCCCTGGGCCATCAACACCATTCTGCTGCGGACCTTCTACGCCCGTGAGCGGGTGCGCGAGGCCGTGACCGTGAGCGCTGTCGGCTTCGTGGCCGAAGTGCTGCTGTACCGCCTCCTGACGCCCGTGTTCGGGTACTTCGGCTTCGGGCTGGCGACCACGCTGGCGGGCGTCGGTGTGAGTGTGGCGCTGTTCGCCCTGTACCGCCGCCGCCTGGGTTTTCCGCTCAGGCCGCTGCTGCTGCACCTGGCCCGCGTGCTTCCGCTGGCCGTGGTCGCCGGGCTGGTGGCCTGGGGTGTGGCCCGCGTCCTGCCCGCGCCGGGGCGACTGCTGCCCGGCCTGCTGGGCCTGGTGGTGGCGGGCGGAGCGGGCGGAGCAGCCTACCTGGGGCTGGCTTTGGCGCTGCGGCTGCCGGAGCTGAACGGCGTGCTGGCGCGGGTTGGGCGCAAGAGGAAGTAGCGGTGTCTACCCCTCGCCCCTTGTGGGAGACTGGTACAGCCTGGAACGGGAGGGGCGCTGCAAAGCAGCGGGGTGAGGGGGCGACGGGGTGACTCAACTTGTCCACCCAGCCTTTTTCGATTCCCAGCCTCACTCCACCATCAATTCTGCCTGCCCCGCGCCCTTGCGGTCTGCGATGATCGCCTGGGCCACCGTTTCAGGACTCATGGCCCCCTTGGGCGTGCGCCCCACCTGCACCCAGAGCGGGCTGTCCACGGCGGGCGGCAGCACCAGCGTGATGGTCCTGCCCCGCGCCTCGATGCGCGACACCTCCAGCAGCTTGCTCAGCGCCCCCTTGCTGGCCGCGTACTGCGAAAAACCGCGCACCGTGACCAGCTCCGGGCGCGCCCCGATGAAGTACATCCTGCCGCCCGCTGCCAGCTTGGGCAGGCCGTACTTGAGCACCCACAGCGCCCCGAAGTAGTTGGCGTTCCAGACCTTGCGAACCGCCTCGGCGGTGGCTCCGGCCAGCGGCTCCGGGTAGGCTGACCCCGCCGCGTACACCAGCGTGTCCAGCGGCGCACTCAGGCCCTCGAACAGCCCCTTGACATGGCTCTCGTAGCCCACGTCGGCCTTCAGAGCAGTGGCGTTCAGCTCGGCGGCCAGCGCCCCCAGTTTGTCTTCGTTGCGTCCGCTCAGCCACAGAGCGTGCTGCTCGCCCGGAAATGCGGCGGGCCAGCCGCGCGCCAGTGCCTCGCCGATGCCGCCCGTCGCCCCGATCAGAAGTGTTGCCATGCGCTCAGAACATCACAGATGCCCCGGCAAGACCGTGGGCGATCCCGCTCAGCTGCCGTTCTCCGCCCCAGTCCTCTCAGGTTCTGGCCCCTCAGATCCTGGCCCTCAGATTCTGGCCCCTCAGGCTCACCGCTACTCATCATGCGCCTTTTCCCAAGCGTCGTCCGTGCAGTTTCACCTGACAGACTCATGACTGCGTGGGTACACTGGGCCACCGGAAGCAGAACGGCCCGGCCCAGGCGCTGACCGCTCTGGCCCATCTGGTCAGGGCAGGCGCGGTGGGCTGATGTCCTCTCTTCCGGCAGTCTCCAGATCGGCGGGAAGGCCCGCCAAAAGGGGTGCAAGAGTGCATATCTACAAGCTGGCCGGACG
>JANXWI010000043.1 GCA_025351205.1 Deinococcus sp. | reverse complement strand
TCAGATCTTCAGGCGCGTGATGCTGCCGCTCTCGGTGCCGAGCATGGCCGCGCTGTCCATCTTCACGCTCGTCAATACCTGGAACAGCTACTTCTGGCCGTCCATCGCGCTGACCGGATCGCAGGACAAGCTGCCGCTGGCCGTCGAGATGCTCAAGCTCAAGGGAGCCTTCAACGACAACATCTTCAACACGGCGGCGGGCGCAGTGATCATGATGGTGCCGATATTGCTGCTGTTTCTGTTCGCCCAGCGCTTCTTCATGCGCGGGCTGGAAGGGGCCACCAAGTAACTATGCCTGTCCAGAAATCTCCTGTGCAGGGCAGAACAGTGCTGCTGCTGCCCTGCGACACCCGTCCGCCCACGCTGGAGCACGTCGCGCAGCTGGGCCGCGTCTGTGGTGTAACGGTTCTGACGCCGCCACTGGCGCTTCTCAACCGCCTGAACCTGCCAGGCGACCCGGCGGCCCTGGGTGAATGGCTGCTGGAACATGCTCCGCAGGCCGACGCCGCCATCGTCTCGCTCGAAACGCTGTGTCTGGGAGGCATGATCCCGGCCCGCCGCTCCTCGGTGCCGCTGGAAGAGGCGGCTAGCCATCTGGAGGTGCTGCGCGAGCTGAGGCGCCGCTTTCCTCAGCTTCTGCTTCTGGCGTCCGGCGTCGTGGTGCGGGTGGCGCACGGCAACGACCCGCACGAGGAGAAGCCTTACTACGGTCAGTACGGCGACGCGCTGCGGGCCGTGTCGGAGCGGCTGGACCTGATCGATCTGGGCCACTCGCCTGCCGACTGGGAAGAAGTCAGAAGCCGAATACCCGCCGACCTCCTGCACGACTGGCTGGACACCCGTGACCGCAACCATGCTCTGCACGTGCGGGCCATAGACCTGCTGCACGAGGGCGTGCTGGACCACCTCGCCCTGACCCTGGACGACACCACGCCCGTCGGCCTCGCGGCGCGGGACCGGCGCGGCCTGGAGGCGCGGCTGGACGCCCTGGGGCTGTGGCAGCGGGCCGAGCTGTACTGCGGGGCCGACGAGGTGGCCGCCACGCTGCTCTCAAGGCTGGTGGCGGGCTGGGCGAGGAGAGCGCCGCAGGTGTACGTGCGCTATCCGGGGGTGGGCTGCGCCGGGGCTGGGCTGCTGTATGAGGACTGCCCGCTCGCCGAACTGGTCAAGGCGCATCTGAGAGCGGCGGGCTGTGTGGCGGCCAGCAGCCCTCAGCACGCCGACTTTGTGCTGGCGGTCAACGCCCCGGCCATTTCCCAGGCGCACGAGCAGCCTGACCGGCGCACGGTGGACACGCCCGCACGGAACCTGCCGGAGTTCCTCGACACCCTGGGCCACGACCTGGAGGCCGGAAGGCGGGTGGTGGTGGCCGACGTGGCCTATCCCAACGGGGCCGAGCGGCGCTTCAGCGACCTGCTGCGCCAGCGCGGATGGCTGCACCGGCTCAGCGGCTATTCGGCCTGGAACACGGCGGGCAACACCCTGGGCACCGCCATTTCAGCGGGCGTCTGCGCCTGGCGCAGCTGCAACGACCTGGCCCGCGTGCAGGCACTGTTCTCGCGGCTGATCGACGACGACCTGTACCAGTCCCGCGTGCGCCCCCGCATCAAGAAGCTGCTGAGCGGTCCGGACGGAACCGGTCCAGACCCCTATGACTTGGGCGAGCAGTTGCCCCGAGCCGAGGCACTGCTGCAAGACCTCTGGCCCCGACTGGCGCAGAAGCTCTGGGATGAAGAGTTCGCGCCCCATGTCGCCGCCACGCTGGCACTGGGCGTGCCTCATCTGGCCTGGCCCCGTCTGTTCACCGGCGTCTTTCCGCTGAAGATCAGGCCGATGGAGGGTGGGTTGGAGCCGTCGGTAGGGGAGGGGTAAACATCTGATCTGTAACCCTGAAGAACCTGATGGAAAGCATTCAATATCAGTAAATCTGGAATCGTGAGTGCCTTTGACCCCTCCACCTTGAGGGGGGAGGCTGGGACTGGTACAGCCCGAAGGGAGGGGTGAACTGGCTGAGCGTTCCAGACGTCAGATATCAGCTACTCTCATCCCCGAACACCCTCCCCAGGAGCCAACGTGCCCCCATCAGACCAGGCTTCCCTTGACCATCAGATTCGTGCCGCCCGCACGCTCATCATCGACCTGCCCGGCCCGGACCTCGACGGCGAAAGTGCCGCGCTCATGGCCGAGTTCGGCTTCGGCGGGGTCTGCCTGTTCAGCCGCAATGTCAGCACGCCGGAGCGCACGGCGAAGCTGGTGCGGGACATTCGGAGTCTGCTGGGTCCGGGCGCCCTGATCGGTATCGACCAGGAGGGCGGCGCGGTGCTGCGGCGGCTCGACGTGCCCCTGACGCCCGCCCCGATGGGTCTGAGTGCCGCCGTGCTGGGCGAGGGTTTTGGCACTGAGGCGCAGCAGAACGCGGCGGCGCACGAGGCCGGGGCTATCGCGGCACGCGGGTTACTTGAGTTGGGCATCAACTGGAACTACGCGCCGTGTCTGGACGTGAACGTCGACCCCGCCAATCCGGTGATCGGCGAACGTTCCTTCGGGGCTGACCCGCAGGTGGTGGCGCGGCTGGGCGTGGCCTGGGCGCTGGGCTGCGAGTCGGCGGGCGTGCTGAGCGCGGTGAAGCATTTTCCGGGTCACGGTGACACCGCCCAGGACAGCCACCTGACCCTGCCGACGGTGAACAAGACCAGGGCTGAACTGGAGGCGGGCGAGTGGCTGCCTTTCCGGGCGGCGGTGCGGGCGGGAGTCGGCAGCGTGATGACCGCGCACATCGTCTACCCGGCACTGGACCCCGAGTTGCCCGCCACGCTCTCGCCCGCCGTGCTGAGCGGCCTGCTGCGGCGTGACTGGGGCTACGACGGCGTGGTGGTCACCGACGCCACCGACATGCGGGCCATCCGTGACCGCTACCCGCACGGGCAGGCAGGGCCGCTGGCGCTGAACGCCGGGGCCGACGCCGTGCTGAGCTGTGGGCACGGCGACCACGCGGTTCACCGTGAACATGCTGAGGCCCTGGAACAAGCATTGGCAGACGGCACGCTTCCGGAGTTGAGACTTCGGGAAGCCCTGGGCAGGCTGGCGCGCGCCGCCCGGCGGTTTCCGGGCACGCCCAGGCCGTATCTGGAGGCGCAGCGGCAGCTCGACCAGGAGCAGATAGACGGCTGGGCCAGAGCCTCGGTCACCCGGCTCGGAACCCTCGCGCCGCTGAATCCGGGCCAGGACGTGCTGCTGCTGGTACCGGAAGGGGCGGGCGTGGGTGGCCCCTATGGCGAATCTCTGTCCGGGGAAGCGCTGAATATCGCCCTGGAAGGCTTTCTGCCGCATCTTCATACGGCTCTGCTCGGTCACGACGACACCACACAGGTCCAGGCGCTTCTGGACCGTTTTCCAGACGCCTCGGTGCTGGTTGCTACCACGGACCGCTGGCAGGTTCCGCCCTCGATGCTGTCACTGGTGCCTCATTTGCAGCTCAGGCGCACCATACATCTGGCGGTCTGGAACCCGTATCTGGCCGCCCAGCTGCCGTTTCCGGCCCTGCTGTCCTACGGATTCCGGGCCAGCAACCTGGAGGCGCTCGGGCACGCGCTGATCAGCGGGGAATCTCCGGGGCGGCTGCCGTTCTGAGCGGTGGTTCGGGCAGGTTTGCGGTTTCAGAGGTAATGAACGGAGAAAACATCGTCTGGGACGGCAGGTTCATCCACTCCTCTCCTGCGGGCGACCAGACGCGCCCGTTGTGCCCGCGAAACGGCGTTCAAGACGGCTCATGGTTCCAGGCATCTTGTTATCGTTGGTCATGACACATCTGGCGGGGCAGGTCTGGACACCGCAGGGCTGGCAGGCGGGGCATCTCCGCTTCGACGAGAGAATACGGGGCCTCGACGTTGACTCCGGGGCACCTGGCCTGTTTCTGATCCCGGGGCTGATTGATGTGCATGTCCACGGCGGCGGCGGCGCGGACACGATGGACGGCGTACAGGGCGTTCGCGGGATGGCCCGTTTTCACGCCCGGCACGGCACCACGGCCCTGCTCGCCACCACCATCACCAATCCCTGGTCAGATGTGCTGGCGGCGCTGCGCGGCGTCTGGGCCGTCCAGGCCGCCCCTGGTCCCGGCGAGGCCCAAATTCTCGGGGCACACCTGGAAGGCCCATTCATCAGCCCGCAGAAGTTGGGGGCGCAGCCTGCCTTCACCCGGCTGCCCACTCCCGGGCTGATCGGGGAAGCGCTGGCCGAGCGCGTCATCCGGCTGGTGACCCTGGCTCCCGAGCTACCGGGCGCGCTGGAGGCCGCCTTGCAGTTTGCACAGGCGGGCGTCCGGGTCAGCCTGGGGCATACCGCCGCTGGCGCCGAGGAGGCGGACACCGTGATCGACGCCGTGTTCGGGGCGGGCGGAGAGATCGGCGGCACGCACCTGTTCAACGCCATGAGTGGCCTGAGCGGACGCGCGCCGGGGGTGGTGGGCGCGCTGCTGGCCCGGCCCGAGGCCTACGCCGAGGTGATTCTCGACGGTCACCACCTGCATCCCACCAGCTTCAGAAGTGTCTTGCAGGCCAAACCCGGGCGGACCCTGCTGATCACAGACGCGATGCGGGCCGCCGGGATGCCGGACGGTGAATACGATCTGGGCGGGGAGACGATCCAGGTGAGCAGCGGCCAGGCCCGCCGTGCGGACGGCGGCCTGGCGGGCAGCCTGCTGACCATGGACGAGGCGCTCAGGCAGGCTGTGAGAGCGGGCGCGTCTCTTCACTGCGCCACCGCTCTGGCGAGCCTGCACCCGGCCCGGTACCTGGGACTGACAGACCGGGGCGCATTCGAACCGGGCATGTGGGCCGACGTGGTGGTTCTGGACGCCGACCTTGGAGTGCGGCAGGTCTACCTCAAGGGCGCAGCGCTGCTTTAGAGCATTTGTCAAAAAGGCTTTCTCTTTTTGACCGACCAACGGGAGTGAATTTAGTCGAGCAGGTGGGAGAATGGAGGACGAGAGTGTTGTTCTCTCGTACCGGAATTCGGACAACTGCTTTAATGCGGATTCCGGATGATCAGTTATGCATTACCGCGAATAGGAGTTGATAAACCTGCGTCAGAGACGCAAAAGGGACGGTGCTTATGTGCCGTCCCAATTTCAGTCTACTGCCAATCCACGACGCCTTCCAGCGACTGACACACTGGTTGGAACCCCAGATGCCCTCGAAACTCCTGCACCACCACGAGAAAATTTCAGATGCCCAGCTGGTCGCTGTGGCCCTGTTGCAACGTGTCCATAAGGTCGTTTATTTCCGCCACTGGTGGCGGTTTCTGAAGCTGAACCAGTTTGCCTGGTTTCCTTCGGAAACTCAGGCCCGCCTTCGGTTGGCCCGCTTGACGCCGGTCATCGAGCGGCTCAGTGCCTTGGTCCAGAAGCTGGACTTCGTGGTGATCGACTCCGAACCGCTCCTGGTGAGTACCTTCAAACGCGCACAGCGCTCCAAGTTTCCAGGGGCAACACATGGGTTCGGGACCTCTGGGCCGGTGTACGGCTTCAAGCTCCACGCCTGGACGACGTTGAACGGCAAGATTGCCAAGTACGAGATTCACCCGGCCAACCTGCACGATTTTACGGTGGGCTGTATCATGAACAGAGATTGGCCCGCTTACGTGAGGAGTGGCGTCCTCATGCGGTCAGGCGTGCTCAAACGCGTTCTTGGTCAGGGCAGCGCCCGTGAGGACGCTTGACCGCTCCGTTCTGCCCAAGACGGGCGTCCGTTCACGACGACAGGGCCAAAGCAGATTGGGGGCAAAGGCTATCAGTCGGGGACGTACCTCACCCCTCCGAAGAACAACGCCAAACAGCTCGATCCGCGCTGGAAGGAAGAATACACGGCTGCACGCAGGATTATCGAGTCATCGTTTTCCGCGCTGGCGGGATCGGGACTGCGGTGGGGTCAGGTCAAGACCATGCTGAGCCTGCGGCTCAAAGTGGCGCTACTGGTCCTCGCGCACAACCTCAAATTTCGAGACCTCGCTGCGTGATCAGAAATCTTCCGGTTCGTCAACCCCGGTAGTTGCGTGGAACTATGACCGCCATGGAGTCGGCAGGACGACGGTGCCGAGGAGCCGCAGGACGCTCCAGACCGTGTCCGTGATCCCGATCGCCATCGCTGGCGTCCGCTTTGCATATAGACGCCGTCCTACAGGCTCAGCCAGCAAGGTCCGCAGGCTCCGATTGACTCGGCAGAAGTTGTACACCCCATTGACCAGATCGCTCACCGTCTGACGGACATGAGGGAGCTTCGCGAACGCGAGGCTCCTGCGCACCTGGTGCGGGTTCATCCGTCGGGCGGTGCCGTTATGGCGTTCTACAGCAGAGGTGTTTGGCGTGGTGTACTCCAGGAATGCGAGTTCCTGGTCGACGCGCCGCTGGGAGCCAGCGGCGCGTTCGATGCGAATGTCCGTCACCCGCTTTCCCTGGTACGTCTTGATGATGCGCACGTGCCCTGACGTCCGGGGAATGCGGTACTGGAGCCTGGGAAGCCGTCCACACACCCCCTGACGCTTGGGTTGGTAGGGTCGCCCGAACACGGCGGGGAACAGCGACTCGTAGGGCAGCCAGCCGTCCGTGAACAGCACAATGCCATGTGGGTCGTGCAGCCGAACGCGAGCGCCGAACAGTAACCGCACGGCCAAGTCCGTCGTTCGTGTCCCTAGCGCGTTCTGCACCACGAATTTCGATTTGGGATCAATAACGGTGGCCTCCCAGTACGGCTGATCCTTGCGCCCCACGAACCCGTGCCGCTCATCGGCCTCCAGGCTGGTCACGTGCAGATCCTGGGCTAGGTGGTCATGAACACGCGCGGCGTGTTCACCGGTGATGCGCGTCAGACGGGAGACGGTGGTGCGGTGGGTGTGGGTGAGCTCAGCGGTCTCTTTGAAGCTGTTTCCGCGCGTCACATGCTCCACGATGTTCCCCACCTGCTCATGGGGGAGCTTCACGTTCCAGAGGGCCGTGCCCTTGAGTTCACTGAACTCCTGCCCGCAGGTGGCGCAACGGAGCAATCGTCGAGGTCCGGAGCGCGTCTCGTACCACTTCCGGTGGCGGATATTCCCGAGACCAGGTTGGCCAGAGACTGGACACGCAGGGTTGAGGCAGAGGAAACTGTCGAGTGAGGGTGATTGCATACGTCCGGGGATACGCCCCGGACGCCCCTCATGTCAGGCATGTCGGTTATGATTCCAGACTTCTGCCTCAACCCCTATTCGCGGTTATTCAGTATCGGAAGCTCGCGAATGGCGGCCCCATAGCTCGCCAGTTTATCAGTGCAGACTGGTTCTGGGATGTCATATTCACCCAGCAGACGACGAAAAAATGACGCCGCCGCCGAGGTGTCGCGGTGGCGCAGGTTATGCGCGAACTCGCTGCTGAAATTGATGCGCCAGGTGCGAATGGATTCGCGAGACACCTCAATGCCCCGCTCGAACAGCAGCTCCTCGACGTCCCGGTAGTTCAGGGCAAAGCGGTGGTACAGTCAGACGGCGTGCTGGATGATGGTCATGGGAGGAGGCCAGGCGCCCTCAGGGGCGTATCGTCGTGAACGGACGCGGCTGGCCACGCCACTCCTCCCATTCTGGCCAAGACACGGTGGCGGTATGGTTTGGCGTCGGTCACGGAGGGTCAGCCTACCCCGACCCGGTTAAGGCAACACAACCTTTCGAGATACAGATATATCACGCCCTGGTTAATGACAACTCGACATCGGTGATCCTCGGTCGAGGATGGATCAAAGCAGACGCGTTTCATTCCGGTTTGGGGTTTTCAGGGCTCGTGTCAGCGGTGCTGAATTCTAGAACAGCCTGGAGCAGCGCTTCCCAGCCGTCTGGAGGATGACCTGAGCCGAGCATGGCCGAGAACACCCGGTACGCGTCGTTCGGACTGCCGCACATGCGTATGCTCGCCCATTCGGGCCACCCGCGCTCAGTTGACGTGGCCACCTGCGCTCGAATGACTGGGCCACCCGCGCTCAGCACATCGGGCCACCTCCCTGCCAGCACACGAGACTCCACGGTCATCCTGAAGGATGACC
>JANXWI010000526.1 GCA_025351205.1 Deinococcus sp. | reverse complement strand
GACACCGTCTTTTTCACAATGCTGGCGCGGACTTCACTTCTGCCGACCGGAGTAAAGAACAGACAAGCTGGGCCGTTACTCCTGACATTGACCCTCGCCCCCCACCCGCTCTCAGATGGACAATCCTGCCGTTCCAGGTCGTTCTACAGGTGCCCGGCGGTAACCGGGATGGTCACCGGCACCAAAGCGCTCAAAATCACCAACAATTTTGATTGACCATGATTGACAGATGGATGCCCAGGGCGGATATTAAACCCACAGCCATCACAGCAGGGGCGGGCACTGAACTCAGTGACGAAAATACGCGGGGCAGAGACGTGGGCCGTTCCCCTCGACATCATCAGGTCCAGGAGGTTTTCCATGAAGGTCAAGACTGTTTCGCACCGGCTTCTGCTCGCCACCGTCGCCCTGCTGGTCAGCGGCACCATGAGCGCCCAGAAAGCCCAGCCCTATGCCGGAACCACCATCACGGTGCTGCTGCCACCCTGGAGCACCCTGCCCAAGAGCATGCTCGACCGTTTCACAAAGACTTCCGGCATCCAGGTCAATCTCCAGACGCTCGGCTGGGACGACATCCGCGCCAAGATCGTGACGTCGATGGTGGCCGGCAGCGCCCCGGCAGACGTGACCGAGGTGGACTGGAGCTGGGTGGGCCAGTTCGGGGCAGCCAACTGGTACACCCCGCTGGGTGGCCTGCTCGACAAATCGCTCGTCTCGGACCTGGCTCCCGCCAGCATCTTCACGTACAAGAACCAGCTGATTGCCGCGCCCTACTTCAACGACTACCGGGTGCTGATCTACAACAAGGCGATGTTCGCCAAGGCCGGTGTCAAATCGCTTCCGACCACGCCCCAGGCCCTGACCGCCGCCGCAACCCTGATCAAGCAGAAGGGCGTCAGCAAGTTCCCGATCGGCGTGCCGCTCTCGGCGACCGAAGGCACGTCCACGGCCTGGTACCTGCTGACCAAGGCCTTCGGCGGCGAGCTGTTCACCGCTGACTTCAAGCCGCTGTTCATCAGCCCCTCCAGCGCCGGCTACAAGGCCCTGAAGTGGGAGATGGACGCGCTCAAGGCCGGATTGATCGATCCGGCCCAGACCGGCCTGACAGACGTACAGACCCAGGAGTCCTTCAAGGCCGGGAAAATCGCCATCGATCTGGCCGGGTGGGCCGGTAACCTACCGGTGTACAACGACGCCAAGAAGTCGAAGATCGCGGGGCAGGCCAGCGCCCTGCTGTTCCCGCACGTCGGCGCGAAGAGCCGGACCATCGGTCTGCCCGGCGCGATGGGTATTCCCAGCAACGCCCAGAACAAGGGGGCCGCTGCTGAATTCATCAAGTGGTGGTTACAGCCGTCCAACGGTGAGCAGATCTTCGCTGACCTGGGCATGCTGCCGACCAGGACCACCATCCTGCAATCATTGAACAAGAAGGGCAAACTGCAGAGCGGACCGACGCTCCTGACGCAACTGGCCGGCGTCGAACCTCTCTTCGCCGGTGGGACGCCCGAGTGGTACCCGCAGTTCAGCAGCGGCGTGGCCGTCACCATCAACCAGGCCGCCAAGGGTCAGCTGACCGTCGACCAGGCCGTATCGCAGATCGCCCAGGCAGCGCAGAAGGCCCAGCAGAGGTGATCCCAGTGGACGGGAAAGTCCGTGGGGTTCCCCTGGGCCATGCAGGGCGGCGTTGTGGCCCGCCCCGTCTTCTCCCAGCCGCCCGAACATCAATGCGAGCGACATGACCGCCCTCCCCGTCGTCCCGGATGGTCGCCAGAACCCTCAGAGCCGACCACGGACAGACGGCTGGCTCGGCTTCTGGCTGACGTTGCCGGTGCTGCTTCTGATGGTCGGACTGGTGTTCTATCCCCTGGTCATCACCCTCTGGGACAGTTTCCACCGCGTCGACCCGCTGCGTCCGGGGCAGCCATTTATTGGCCTGACGAACTACCGCAACCTCCTCGGGGATTCCGATGTAAAGGCCGCGTGGAGCAACACACTCTGGTACGTGGTGCTGGCCGTCATCCTGGAGACCCTCGGGGGACTGGGCGTCGCCCTCCTCCTGAACGGTGTGCGGCGCGGACGGAACTGGATACTGGCCGCCGTCATCCTGCCCTGGGCGCTGCCCCCGGTGGTCAACGCCGTGATCTGGAAATGGATCTATAATCCGAGTTTCGGCGTGCTGAACAGCTTGCTGCTGCGGGTGTCGGCAATCTCGGAACCGCACGTGTGGTTCAACGACCGGGCCACGGCCCTGATCCTGATCACCCTGGTTCACGTCTGGCGGATGATGCCACTGACTGCGGTGATCGTTCTGGCGGCTCTTCAGAGTATTCCGGCGGAACTCCACGAGGCCGCCGGTATCGACGGGGCGTCGCCGTGGTACGCCTTCCGGCGGATTACCCTGCCGCTGCTCGCCGGCGCGCTTACCATCGCCCTGACACAGTCGACGGTCTTCGCCTTCAACCTGTTTGACGAGGCGTTCGTCCTCACCGGATCCAGCCTCGACACCAGACCCCTCCTCACCCAGGTGTACATCTCCGCATTCCAGAACCTGAACTTCTCCTACGGGATGGCCCTCTCGGTGCTGCTGATGCTCGCGTCCCTGCTGGTGTCCCTGTTCTACATCCTGCGCATCACCGGGGGCCGGAGTGGTGACTGAGACCGCAGCGAGACCTCGGCGCTCCTCCCGGACCTGGATCAACGTCGCCCGGCTGCTGGGGTTGGGCCTGGTGCTGCTGTGGTCGCTGGGACCCGTCTACGTCTCGCTCATCACCAGTTTCACCCGCCCCACCGACCTCACCACCTCCCCGGCCTACCTGGTGCCCCCGGCAATTACCTTCGAACACCTGGCCCACCTGTTCGGGGCGACCAGCACCGTGCAGGGCAACACGGTGCAGTCGGTCTGGCCGCAGTTCCGTCAGGCCACCCTGAACAGCTTGATCACCTCCATTGCCGCGACGCTGCTCACGGCGCTGCTTGCCACCCTGGCCGGCTATGCGTTCACCCGGCTGCGCTTCCCGGGCCGCAACCTGCTGTTCTTTCTGGTGATTTCCTCCCTGGCCATTCCCGCCTACACAGTGATGATCCCCCTGTACCGGATGATGATCTCGCTTCATCTGGTGAACACGTACCTGGGCATCACCCTGATCTACGCCTCCGCCTTTCTCCCGCTGGCCCTCTGGTTGATGCGCAACTTCTTCGCAAGTGTGCCGATTGAACTCGAGGAGGCCGCCTGGCTGGACGGGGCCAGTCGGCTGCGGACACTGGCGACCATCGTGCTGCCGCTGGCGGCCCCGGGGCTGGTGGCGGTCGCCATCCTGACCTTCCTGAGTGCCTGGGGACAGTTCATCGTGCCGCTGGTGTTTTCACCGTCGCTGGCCACCAAGCCGCTGACCGTCCTGATTCCCGAGTTTGTCACCCGCAACTCCGTCGATTACGGACTGATCAACGCTGCTGGGCTGATCGCGATGGTGCCACCGGTGCTGGTGGTGATCTTCCTGAACCGCTTTCTGGTTCGCGGTCTGACCGCAGGGGCAGGGAAATGAAGTGGGCATGGTTCGAGCATCAGAACAACGGCCAGAACAACCCTGAGTTGCCTGAACTGGATTCTCAGTAGATCAGAAGAAAAGTCAGGGTGACCCTCAGCCCGCTCCTGCCACTGGAGCAGACCCGTCCAGGGAGGTTCATTCCAGGTATAATTTCATGCACGCGACTCCGAGCAACTTGCCGCAGGGTTGGAGATGTCCATATCTGGGTTCCTTGGTGAACTCAGGGCCATCAGGGGGCTGAAACATGGAGTTCAAGTCGAGATCCAGGCAGGGAGACGACTCGCTGCTCAAGCTCAACAGGCAGAGTGACCAGCGGAGCGTTACGCCCGATGTCTACAAGCCTCGCCTGACTCCAGCACAGGTCGGCCCACCAGCAGGCGCAGAGCACTGCCGTGGTGCAGGCCAGCCTGTCGCTCAGAAGAGCGCAACAAGAACAGCAGCGTCAGGTCTCCCCCCAGCAGCTGGGGGCGTTCACCCGCCTTGCTGAAAGCGGCTGCACACACATCCAGCGCCAGCGGCAACGGGTCGCTCCCGTGCTCCAGGCCGCCGACCTCCGGCAGCAGGACTACCTGACCTTGCAGCGCACGCAGGACGAGCTAAGCACGGTGCAGCGGCAGGTGCAGGCCAGCAGCAGGACACTCTCGGCCTACGGTCTGGCTCCGGCTGGCCCACTGGACGTGATTCAGCTTCAGCGTGATGAGGACAGGCAGGCTGCACGTGCGCCAGTTGCGCCTCTGCCCCTCAGCCCGGTGCAGCGTCAGGCTCTGATGCAGCACGCCACGGATGAGATCGGCAGTGCGTTGACCAGAGACGTCAGGTATCTCCCAGCAGCGGGCCGGGCAGACGTGGCGCACGCGGCGGTGCAGCGCTACGCCCAGCGGGGACTGGACAGAGGCGTTGCGGAGCGTGATGGTGCAGCGTGCCCCGGACAGCAACACCCGTGAGAGTGTGACGCAGCTGCTGACGGCGCAACGCCGTCAGGACACCCGGGCACAGGAAGACAAGGAAGAACGCGGCCAGCTGTTGAGTCACCACGGGTTGCAACGCCGGATGCAGGACGCCCAGGCCGAACATGACGGGCAGCAGGGCCAGAGTCTGAGTGAGCGCATCCAGGCCAGAATGGGAGCGGGACACGCGCTCCCGACAGACGTGCACCTATGCGGCGCTGTTCTGCCCAAAACAATCCCACCGTCCCACACGGCGACAAGAGCGACAGCAGCAGGGCTTCAGACGGAGGAAACGCGCACAGGAATTCTTGAACCTGCACGCCCGGATCAACGGGCAAGCGTCCTCATGGGCGCTGCTCTGCCCAAGACACCAACCTTCCCGCACCAGCGTCACCGCCACCACCCGAAGAGACAACCAAAACAAAGCGTTCCAGACGTGGTCAACCGTTGCGGCAGGGGTGTCCTGAACCTCAGGACACCCCTGCCCTCAGCCTGCCGTGCCGCCAGTTAAGGCAACACAACCCCACTACATGGTGGAATGCAACATCAATCGGTTCAAGGATTTTCGGGCGCTGGCGACCCGCTATGAAAAGAGAGGACACCAATTTTTAGCCGCTGTGCACGTCGCTTGTATCATTCTATGGCTTTGAAAATTCAGTTAGACAGACCCTAGACCGGTGCCCGCCTTGATCCACTGCCGTGACTTATCGAAAAACGAAATCAGGGCGACGGGCACGGTGAAGGTCCGGGCCACCAGCCGCACCACACGCTGGAAGCTTTGCTCCGGCAGGCTGTCGAGCACCTCGTAGCGGGCCAGTACCTGAAGCCGGTTTGCCTCCTGGTCCAGTTCAGCGGTCTGCATGTGGGCGAACTTTACGCCTTCGCTCCTGTTTATTTCCTGACAGCCATCAGGTGCCCGGAACGCACCGGGAACTGACACGGTCCGGTACTGTCAGCGAACGCTACTCTGGCCAATCGTCGGCCATCAGGTCTGGGTTCTTCAGGGAGCGGACCGGAGCAGAGACCGCAGGCGCGCCAGCAGCTGCGGCACCTCGAACGGTTTGCTGAGACAGGTATGGGCGTTGCGCTGGTTGGTCAACAGGCAAGACTGAAGGTGGCTCAGCGTTGCCTGGCACAGGCGGAGGGCGTCCCCCGTGGCGAGTTCGGTTCTCAATAATTGAGGGTGTTTCAAGCATACCCCCACTTTATTAAGACAGCACAATTCCTACGACAGTAAGAGTTTTAGAAGGCCAAAAATCATACGGTACACCCGTTTATAACCAAAGACGTTCAGACACCTGAGCTGAGATTCCCTAAAAATGTCTGATACGGTCTCTGTCCGATCCGTTACAAAAATGCGGCGGCGCCACTCTTCCAACTTCTCTCCTGGAAACTCTTCTCTTCTGTCCCCATCTCTCTTCTGTCCCCATTTCTCGGGTCAACAGCTGCTGCATAACTGATTGACCGAAATTTACGTAAGCCATGAAAGCACCAGCTTCATCGGCGTTTCAACCACCTCCTCAAGGACCGTCTGCTCGGTTCACTCCACCCGTCCGCGCTTCCTCAGTTCTCCCCATCATCCCCCCAGGCCACCCCAGGAGACGCCGTGAACAAACCCAATTTTTTCAGCTTCATCTCAGTCATGGCCGTCCTGGCCCTGGGTCAGGCGTCCGCTCTCGGAACCCCTGCCGGGACACGCATCACCAACCAGGCCTCGGCCACCTACCGAGACACCACCACCGGCAGCCGTCAGGGCACCAACTCCAACGAGGTGAGCACCTTCGTCAAGCAGGTGGGTGGCCTGACCATCACGCAGAACGGCACGGTGGCCGCGCCCGGTCAGCAGCAGCAGGCCGTGCCCGGCACCGAGGTGGTGTTTCCTTACACTCTGACCAACACCGGCAACAGCACCGACAGCTACAAGCTGAACGTGCAGACTGACCTGAGCCTCAGCGGCGCCACCAGTCCGGTAGCCGCGCCCGTGATCTACGCCGACACCAACAGTGACGGCGTGTTGCAGGCGGGCGAACGGATCCCCCTGCCCGCCAGCGCGGGCGACGTGCTGCTCAACACCGTGGCCGCCGACTCCCAGGTGCGCTTCTTCGTGGTGTACCAGGTGCCGACCACGGCGGCCAGCACCCAGACCATCTCCACCCAGCCGCGTGGTACCAGCGCCTTCGACGCCAGCAAGCAGGACGGCTACGGCGGCGCGTCCACCGAAAACTACTCCCGCACCAACGTGGTGCAGGACGCGGTGGTCACCAGCGCCAAACAGGTGCTGGGCGTGACCAAGGACGCGGGCGGCAACCTGACGGCGCGCTACCGGGTCAGCGTCACCAACAGCGGCGTGCGCGACGCCACCGCCGTGGTCATCACCGACGACGTGGTGAGCAGCGTCAGCGACCTGCCCGCAGGCTCCACGCTCGACCAGACGGCAGGAACTTACGGCAGCACGCCTGCGGGCGCGGTCATCAGCTTCCCGGCCACCGACACCATCCGGGCCAGTCTGGGCACGCTGGCGGCGGGTCAGACGGTGCAGCTCGATTTCCAGGTGATCATTCCGGCAGCGGCGGCTCCGACCACGGCGGCCAACCCTTACACCAACGTGGCGAGCGTGCAGTACGCGGAAAACCGCAACGCCGACCTGAATGCCGACGGCTCGCCCGACCCGGTGCTGTCCAACGGCGCGGACGTCAGCAAGGCTCCGGTGGCCGGCCCGGCACTCGGACCGAACGGTGACCCGAACGGCGCTGCCGACGCGGCCACAGAAATCAGCTACGTCAGCCCTGAGGGCGTGGCGATCACTCCCGGCAGCAGCAACAACGACGATACCCAGCTGGCCGCCGTGGTGCCTTCCGGCAGCAGCGTGACCTTTACCCAGACGCTGCGCAACAACGGCGACGGCACCGACACCTTCGCCCTGCGGGCGCTGCTCTCCGGCCTGCCCGTGGGCAGCGTGGTGCAGCTCCTGCGCGCCGACGGCACCCCACTCGGTGACACCAACGGCGACGGCGTGCCCGACAGTGGTCCGCTGACCCCCGGCCAGAGCGCCACCATCCTGGTCAAGGTGCTGTTTCCCGCCCGTGACGGCACCGGCCAGCCGATCAACGATCCTGACGGCGGCAGCGTGGTCGTCACGGCCACCAGCAGCATCGACGCGTCTGTCAGCAACGCCACCACCGACCTGATCGGGGCCGTGACCGCGCCCAGCGTGGCCTTCGGTGACCGCGACACGGCCATCAACGGCGGCAACCCGGCGGCGGCCCCGCTGGTCAACGCCGCCCCCGGCTCCCAGGTGACCTTCGCCGTCGAGGCCGGGAACAACGGCGGTCAGCCCGACACCTACAACCTGGCGGGAACCGTGGCCTTTCCGACCACCAGCGGCCCGGTGGCCGTGCCCGTGAGCTACTACCTGGACGCCAACGGAGACGGGGTACTGAGCGCCTCAGAGTTCGCCGCCGGTCCCGTCACCACCACCGGAACCATCCAGCCCGGCCAGGAGATCAGGTTGATTGCGGCCCTGAACGTCCCGGCCAACGCCACGCCCGGCCCGGTCAGCGTAAACCAGACCGCCACCAGCCCGGTCAGCGGCACCACGGCGTCGGACACCAACGACGTGGTGTACGTCAGGAGCATCTATGACGTGGCCCTGAGTCCGGACCGGAGCGGCACCACCACCAGCCCGGGCACGGCCATTTACCAGCACACCCTCTCGAACGTGGGCAACGCGCCGATCCTGGCGGGCGACCTGAGTTTCGCAACGAGCCAGGCGGGAGCCAGCGTGGGCTGGACCGACCTGTACAGCAGCGACGGCCTGACGTACTTTCCCACCCCGGAAGGGGCCTTTGCCGACGCGGCCAGCCGCAACCTGCTGGGCGGCGACAACAAGCTCGACCCCAGAGAAAGCGTGGCGCTGTACGTCAAGGTGAACGTGCCCTCGGGCGAACCCACCGAGGCGCTCAACCAGGTCACGCTGGCGCTGAGCATCAACAAGGCGGACACGCCCGCCGGTCCTGGCGACACCGTGGACGTGCTCGATACCGTTTCTGCCCCCGCCCGCATCACCGACACCACCCGCGTGGTGGGCGGCAAGCTGACGGTGAGCAAGGCGGTGGTGAACTGCGGCGGCGACCTCGCCTGCCTGGCCCCGGTCAGCGGCGCGGACGCCTTCCCGAACGAGTACCTGCGCTACACCCTGAGCGCGCGCAACCTGGCGACCGAGGCGCTCAGCGAGGTGACCCTGAAAGACACCGTGCCTGCCTACACCCGGCTGTACGCGGTGGGTGGCCCGGCCAACGGCTTCTACCGCGTGAGCGGCGGCAACTGGAACACGCTGGCTACCCCCATCGGTGCGCCGCTGGCCTCGGGCACCCTGATCGAGTTCGCCGCCGACACCGACGGCACGCCCGGCATCGGCCCGGACGACACCGTGCTGGCCCCCGGCGACACCCTGAACTTCACCCTGACGGTCAGGGTGAACTGAGGGTCTGAACCGACAGGCAACCCTGGTCCAGCCGTGCTGAACACCTGGCGCGCGGCCTGGACGGGGTTGACACCCTTTCGTTCAGGGCCAGCAGACACCCTGATCTGAGTTCCATCTTGTCGCGCGTATTGTACGGGTTCTGTGTTGTACGGGTTCTGTGTTGTACAGGTTCTGGAGGCTCAAGTGGTATCAGCTCGTCTGTACTTCACTCTTCTGGCGCTGTTCCTGCTCGGTCTGGGAACGGTGCTGGCAGCGGGAACACCGGCTGGAACAGTGATCCGCAATCAGGCGGCAGGCAGCGTGGGCCGGGAGCAGTACCTCTCCGACCCGGTGGAAACCACCGTCAATGCCCGCTGCGAGGTCAGTGTGCGCCCGGACGGAACCTTCGAGCGGCCCGCCTTCGTGGTGGGGGCCACGCCCGGAGCCGACGCGGCGCTCAGCTACCGCGTCACCAACGCGGGCAACGCGGTGTTCACGCTGAGCCTGTCGTGGCTGATCGACGCGCGCAGCGACTTTTCCCCCGACCCTGCCGGGGTTCACCTGTACCGTGACAGCAACGGCGACGGCCTGCTGGACCCCGGCGAGGCCGCCCTCAGCAGCCTGACGCTGGCCGCCGACGCCAGCGCCGACGTGCTGCTGGTGGCGCGGACGCCAGTCAACGCGGTGGGCAGCGCCTTTCTGTCGCTGAGCGCGGGCTGTCCGGGCGCGGGCGCAGCGGGGGCAGCGGGGGCAGGTCAGGCGGCCAGCGACAGCGGCAACGTGGCCCAGCTGCGGGTGGGGCAGTTTGCCAACCTGCAACTGGAAAAGCGCTTCTCGCCGGAGGTGGTGGCCCCCGGCGGCGTGAGCACCGTGACGCTGCGGCTGCGGAATACTGGAGCTGTCACCAGCGGCCCGGTGCTCAGCACCGACCTGTTGGGCACACCGGAGCTGGCCGGGCTGGAATACGTGCCCGGCAGCCTGCGGGCGGCTTCGGGCACCGTACAGTATTTCCAAGCAGGCAATCTCCAGACAGGCAGTGAGCCACTGGCCGTCTCGGGCCTGAACTGGCAGCTGACGGCGCTGAATGCCGGTCAGACCGCGCTGCTCAGCTTTCAGCTGCGGGCGGCTGGTTCAGCGGCTGCTGGCGTCCGGACCAATGTGGCGACCGCTTCCGGACCGGACGCCGCGCTGCGGGCCGAGGCGAGCGTGTCTGTTCTGGCCGTTCCCGGTCTGGCGCTGGGGCCAGTTTCCAACCCCGAGGCCCTGGGCCTGGCGGGCGAAGCGGGCGGCGAGGGCAGCGCCCGTGACCGTCAGGTGCAGGCCGACGCGGTGGTGGGCCAGACCGCCTGTTTTCGCCAGACGTTGAAAAACACCGGCAATGTTCCTGACGCCGTGAACATCCGCAGCGAACTGGAGGTCGGGGTCGGCACGGTGGTGCTGCTCACCCCGGACGGCACCCCGCTGGTCCAGCCGTTGCCCCTGGCGGCGGGCGCGGCCACCGATTTCCTGGCCTGCCTGACGGTCACGGGCGGTGAGCCGGGCAGCGGCGCGCGGCTGCGCCTCATGGCCATCAGCTCGGTGGGGGCCGCCTCCAACAGCAGCTGGGACACCCTGGGCCGCCTCGACTCCCGGGTCCCACTGCTGCTCAAGACCGTCAGCCCCGAAGGGACGGTCCCGGTGGGCACGGTGCTGACCTACACCCTACGGGCCGAGAACCCCTACGCCTTCCCCCTGAACGATGTGATCATCGAGGATCGCCTGAACACCCACCTGGAGTTCCTGGGCGCGTCGGCGGGCGGCAGCTATGATCAGGACACCCACAACGTGACCTGGCACACCCTGACCCTGTCTCCCGGCCAGTCGGTCACGCTGACGCTGAGTGCCAGGGTCTACGCCGATACCCCCGACGACACCGCCGTCCCGAACCGCTTCTCGCTCGCCGCCCGTGAGCTGCCCAATCCGGTGTCCAGCGTGCCGGTGTACAGCCCGGTGTTCAGCAGCAGCGTCCTGCTGAACAAGAGTGTGGCCGAGGGCGTCGCCAGCATCGGAGACCGGCTGCACTACCAAGTCCGGGTCCACAACGGCAGCGCCGTGGCCGCCGTGCAGGGCGTGCGGCTGCAAGACACCCCCTCGCCGGGCCTGACGTACCTGCCCGGCAGCTCGGCGCTGGGCGGGCAACCCTTTGCCGATCCGGTGGTGCAGGGTCAAGATTTGATCTGGAGCCTGCCCGACCTGCCGCCAAGTAGAGACCTGACGCTGACCTACCAGCTGCTGATCACGCCCAAGGTCCGCACACCGCTGGACAACGTGGCGCTGGTGGCGGTGGCCGGGCAGCACGGCAGTCTGGTGAGCAGTTCACCGGCCCGCGCCACGGTACGGCTGGACGCCGGAATCTTCGCGCCGACGGGCGAGATCGTGGGCGTGGTGTACGTGGACCAGAACCGCGATGGCCGCTTCGAGGCCGGCCCGGACACCCCGGTTCAGAACGCCCGGGTTCTTCTGGCCGGGGGCCGCAGCGTGCTGAGCGATGCCCAGGGCCGCTACCACTTTTCAAGGCTTCCGGAAGGCGTCTACGCGCTGAGGCTCGATCCGGCAGGCCTGTACAACCCGGCCCTGCCGGTGCCCGGAGACGGCGGCAGGGCCGGCACCCGCACCGTCACGGCGCGTGGCCTGACGAGCGTGGATTTTCCGCTGCTGCCCGCCACCGGGAGCGTGAGCAGCCTGCGGGAGACGCAGCTCGTGATCGGCGAGGCCACGCTTGTCAAACAGGTCACGCCGCAGGGCAGCGGCCAGTACCTGGTGACCCTCAGCCTGGACTGCCCCACACCTCTGCCAGAGCTGCATCTCCTTGACCCGCTGCCCACCGGAGCGGCCCTACAGGGCGGAAGCAATGACCTGCGCCCCGTGTTTACCGGGGGCCGCGCAACTTTCAGCTACCGCTTCAGCTTCGGCGGCCCGCCCGAGGACGCCGTGACCGATCCCACTCTGGACTGGAGACTGCCATGAGTGGTAGGTCCCGCCCGGTCAGATTGTCCTCAAATGGATCATCCCGGTCCCAGAGGCCAGCCCTGACCCACACAGCGGCGTGGTCCCGATGCGCCGCCCTGACGCTGGCCCTCGCCGCCAGTCTGTCGTTCGCCCAGACCGGGGCTGAATCGACCCCTCCTGTCGCCGCGCCCGTGATGGTGCCCGTCAGCAATGCAGGACCGGGCAGTACAGGCCCTCTGGTTCGTCCTGCCACCGCGCCGCTGATCGAACTTGACCGCGACCCGCTGGGCGACGTGACGGTGGGTGAGCTGCTGACCGTCGTGTTGCGGCTGCACAACACCTGCCTGTTGCCCGCCTCGTACCGTCTCAGCGACGATCCCGGCGCGCTGCTCACGGCGCACGAACCCAGCGCCTTCGTCGGCACGCTGGCCCCCGGAGAATCGCGCGAACTGCACTACCAGGCGTCCGTGAACCCGGGCACTGAGGGCCAGACCGACGAGCTGCGGGCCAGCCTGAGCAGCGACTGTTCAGCAGCCGGGAGTGAGCAGCAGCCGGGAACGCGCCAGACCGCCGCCGCGCCGGTGCGGGTCGTTCGCCCTGCGGCTCAGCGCCCGCTGGCCGTCCGGCGCTCCACCGTGCGGGTCACCGTGTCGGCCCCGGACGCGGCGCAGTCCGGTCAGGCACCGATCATGCAGGCACCGACGATCAAAACACTGCCTTCAGTGGACGCGCCCCCTTTTAATGCGCCCCCCCTCGATGCACAGGCCCTGCTGGTGGCCCAGCGGCCTCCTGAGGGAAGCGTCTACCAGCGTGGCAGCAGCAGCCTGAACGGGGCCGCCCTGCCCGATCCACTCATCGGCCCGTCGGGAACGCTGTACTGGACGCTGTCTGCGAGGGGAATCCTGAGCTACGACGTGGGGCATGGCGGTGCCCTCGCGGCGCTTCCCCGGGCCGCCCTGCTGGCGCTCTATCCCCAGGGCCGTGAGCAGCTGTTCAGTGGTGAGTTCGACCCCTCAGACCGCGCGGCGGCCCGGCCCCTGACCTTCACCGGGCAGCCCGCCGAGAACAGCGGGCAGATCAGGTTGCCGCCGCAGGGCGCGGTCTACCGTGACCGTGATCAGGTGACCGTGGTGGTTGAAGGCCCGCTGGGCGAAGCGCTGGGGCTGAGGATCAACGGAACCGAGGTGCCAGACACCCTGATCGGCAAGCGGGTGGACGATCCCAACACCGGCCTGCAACGCCTGGAATACGTGGGCGTCAGACTGCAAGTGGGCGAGAACGTCCTGGCCTCGGGGAAAGACCAGGTGACGCTGACCCTGGCGGGCACCACGCAAAAGGTGCAGGTGCTGCCGGAGCAGACCGTGGCCGACGGCGTGACGCCCATCCGGCTGCGGTTGCGCGCGCTTGATGAGCGGGGCGTCAGCACCGGCCTGCAATTTCTGACCCTGCGTAGCAGTCCCGAGCCGCTGACCCCCGACGCCAATCCGCGTGAGACGGGCTTTCAGCTGCGGCTGATCGGCGGCGAGGGCGTGCTGCTGCTGCCGCCGCAGGCCGCCCCGGTTCAGGTCAGCATCGAGAGCGATCTGGGCAACGGCCACCCCCAGCGCAGCACCCTCGACCTGACGCCCAGCGCGGCGCGGGTCGGAGTGGGGCTGCTGAGCGTCACGCTGGGTGCGTCTGAGACGGGGACGCCCCAGTTCACGGCAACGGCGCGCGCCAGCCTGGAAACGCCGCTGGGAGGCGGACGGCTGATCGTCGCTGCCGACACGGCTGGTTTGCCCGGCAGCCGTGACCTGCCCAGCAGCCAGGGGTATTCGGCCTACGGAGACCGCAGCCGGGAACAGCTGCCGCTTCAGGGCCAGGACCCGGTGGCGTTCCAGTACGATCACCCCGGCTTCACGGCGCAGTACAGGCAGGCCCCGCTGCCCATCCAGACCGTCACCGTGCCCGGCGCGCCCACCGCCCTGAGCGTGGTGACCAGAACGCCCGTCCAGGTCAGCGCCTTCGGGGCGCTCGTGGCCCTGAGCACCCGTGAAGACCTCCTCACGCCGGACGGTACCCGCCTGCTGCGCCTGAATCGCCAGAACATCGCGCCGGACAGCGAAACCGTGGACATCGTGACGAGCGACCCGCTGAGCGGCCTACTCACCCCGCGCCGCCTGACGCGCGGAAGCGACTACGCGCTCGACGCGCTGAGCGGGTTGCTGACCCTGGCTTCTCCCCTGAGCCGACTCGACGCGCAGCTGCGTGACGTGCGCGTGCGCGTGGCCTACCGGCTGGCCGGGACGGGCGAGCGTGTGCCCGCCTACGGGGCTGAGGTGCGGGGCAGCGCCCTGCTGGGAAACGGGACCCTTAGCGCCAGCGCGGCCATCGTCCGGTTGCCAGGGAGCCTGACCACGGCGGCCCGGCTGGGCTACGACTCCCAGCCCTTTCAGGTCAGCGTGCTGGCGGCCTACAGCCAGGGCCTGCTGCTCGACGTGACCGCCCGCGCCTCACTCGGCGGGGCAACGGCCAGCTTCGGGGTCCACCGACAGGAGGCCGGGTACGCGGGCCTGAACGCGGGCGGGATCGGCACCTACGCCAGCGCGGCGCTGAGCATTCCCCTGACCGAGGCACTGAAGGCCAGCGCCAGCACCGAATACCAAGGCACGCCGGACGGCGCGGCGGGCCGCAGTGGCAGCGTCGCCGGGGGCCTGGAGTACAGCCAGCGGCCTTTCACGGTGAGTGCCGGGCTGCGCGCCACGTTGGGTGACGCGCCCGGTCTGAGCGCCACGGCCCGCTTCGGGTACCACGCCGCGCCCCTGGACCTCGACCTGACGCATGCCCAGCCGCTCAGCGGTGATGTGGGTCCACTGAGCACCCTGAGCGTCAGGGTCCAGCTGCCGGGCGGAGTGGCGCTGGTCGCGCAGGATCAGCTGACCTGGGGTCTGGGCGACCGAGCGAGTCTGGGCCTGGAATCGCGCCTGGGAGCGGCCAACTACGCGCTGAGCTACGAACTGCCCGGCGAGGGCGGCGCTGGCAACCGCGCCCGCTTCGGTGCCGACACCCTGCTGGCGCTGGGGGAGCGGCTGAGCCTGAACCTGAGCGGAGCCTACCTGTACGGCCTGGGAACAAGCAGCGCTGAGCTGAACGCCAGTGGCACGCTGCGCTACCAGAGTGAAACGGCCAGCGCCTCGGGCAGCGCCGATTTCTCGCTTGCTGGCGGCATACTCAGGACCGTGCTGCGCGGCGGGGCAGCACTGACGTTGAACGAGAAGTTAAACCTCAGCGCCGACGCCCTGAGCGAGTTCGGCCCCACGCGCGGCGACCGCTTCTCGGTGGGGGCCGCCCTGCGTGACGGCCCCTGGCAGGCGCTCGGGTCGCTGCGCTACGGCTCCGGTAGCCTGGCAAACGGAGTGCCCGCTCTGACCGCCCAGGCCGACGTGGAATACCACCTGCCCGGCTTTGCGCTGCGGGCAGGGCTGGCCGCCCGTCAGCGCCTGGACGACCCGCTGAGCCTGACCGTCCAGCCCAGCCTGAGCGGCACCGGGTACCTGACTTCCCGGTTCGGGCTGGGCGGCCATCTGCGCGCCAGCCTCCAGCCGGGGTCGGGAACCGCGCTGGTCGGGGCCGGGCTGGAGGGCAGCTTCAGGGCGCTGCCCGGCACCTGGGTGTCGCTCGGGTACAACCTCATGGGATTTGACAGCGTGACGAGCGCCATCACGCGGGCAGGCCCGTATCTGCGCCTGGACATCACGCTCGATGAGGCAGCGTTGCCGACGGGCACCTCACCAGAAAGCACATCAACGGAGGGCAGATGAACCGCGCCTTGTCCTGCTGGCTGACACTTCTGGCGGTCCTGCTGGCGCTGCTGAGCGCGTCTGAGGTACAGGCGGCAGACCGCTCCTTTGCCCGGCGCTTCCCGGCCACCGGCCAGCCCGCCCTGAACACCACCGGCAACATCAGCATCATCGGTAACACCCTGGAAACCTGTCTGGTGGCAACCACGCCTGTATCCCCCGCCAGCTGCGCCGCGTCGGTTCTGAGCGTGGCCGCCACCACCAGCGGTTCGCTGGCGACCAGCAACAACAACAACTACAACATGGTCTACGTCAACCAGGGCGGTGCGGCGGGCAACGGCACCCTCAACGCCAGCCAGTCGGTGCTGGGCATTCCGGCGGTGGCCACCGTGAAGTGGGCCGGCCTGTACTGGGCCGGAGACACCGCTGTGGCCACCCGCAACACAGTGAAGTTCGCCACGCCCAGGGCAGGCTACCGCACGGTCACGGCGTCTGTTCTGGATACTGCCAGCACCGCCAACAAGTACCAGGGCTTTGCCGACGTGACTGCCGACGTGCTCAGCGGCGGTAACGGCAGCTACACGGTGGCAGACGTGCAGTCCACCATTGGCAGTGTGGACCGCTACGCCGGATGGTCGCTGGTGGTGGTCTACGCCGACGCCTCGGAAAAACCGCGCAACCTGGCGGTCTTCGACGGGCTGGTGTCGGTCAGCGCTGCGGCAGTCAACATCACCGTTTCGCCCTTCACCACCCCTCCCGCCGGGGCGGTCAACGCCCGGATCGGCGTGGTGGCCTACGACGGCGACCGGGGCACGGTGGGCGACGCGCTCAAGATGAACTCCAGCGACGGCGCGACCTCCACCCCACTATCGGCGGCACTCTTCGACACCGCCCGGCCAGCGGGCAACTTCTTCGACTCCAGCATCTCTCAGGCGGGCAGCGACACGGCCATCAGCCGGACGCCGAGTTACGCAAATCAGCTCGGTTTCGACATTGCCATGCTGGACGTACTCAGCAGCGGGCTGAACGCTGGCAACGCCATCATCAAAAACAATGCCACCAGCGCCACGCTGAACCTGACCACCACCGGCGACGTGTACTACCCCGGTGTGGTGACCACGGCCATCGAAATCTACGCGCCCACCGTGACCTCCAACCTGACCAAGACGGTGAGCGACGTCAACGGCGGTGGCCTGGAACCCGGCGACGTGCTGGAATACACCATCAGTGCCAGCAACACCGGCCAGGACGGGGCCAGCAACGTCGTGCTGAGCGACGTGATGCCCGTGGGCACAACCTATGTTCCGGGCAGTCTGGTGGTGGCCAGCGGGGCCAACGCGGGCAGCAAGACCGACGCAGCAGGCAATGACCAGGCCGAGTACGCGGCGGGCAACCGAACGGTGACCTTCTGGCTGGGCACGGGCGCGGCCTCCGGTGTGGGCGGTACCCTGGCTCCCACAGCGTCCACCAGCGTGAAATTCCGGGTGACCGTGGACGCCGCCACGACTCGCGGCACAGTGATCAACAATGCGGGCACTGTAAACTTCACGGCCCAGACCCTCGGGACCGCGTTTACCGGCAACACGCCCACCGCGAGCATTGCGGTGAGCAGGCCCGACCTGACCCTGAGCAAGACCCACACGGGCAGCTTCACCGTGGGGTCGCCTGCCAGCTTCACGTTTGCCGTCAACAACATCGGTCCCGGCACGGCCACCAGTGCCACCCTCACCGACGCCCTGCCCACCGGGCTGAGCCTGCCGGACGGCCCGGTCACGCTCAGCGGTCCCAATGCGGCCAGCTGGTCATGTACTTCTGTCAGCAATACCGTGACGTGCAGCACCTCTGTCCCGATTGCGGCAGGCGGCAGCAGCACCTTTAACCTGGTTGGCCTGATCGTGGGTGGGGCCGCCGTGCCAAGTGTGACCAACACCGCCAGTGTGAGCAGCCCCGACGAGGTGGCGACGGGCAACAACAGTGGCAGCGACACCGCAGCGGTGCTGGTGTCGGACCTGAAGCTGACCAAGACGCACAGCGGCAATTTTATGCAGACGCAGACCGGGGCCACCTATATCCTGAGCGCCTCGAACGTCGGCACGGCAGCGACCAGTGGCGCGGTGACCGTGACCGACACGCTGCCCGCTGGACTGACTGCTACAGGGATCAGCGGCGCGGGCTGGACCTGCACTCTGGGGACGTTGAGCTGCACCCGCAGCGACGCACTGGCCGCTGGAGCAAGTTTCCCGGCCATCACTCTCACCGTCAATGTCACCGCAAATGCGCCAACCAGCGTCACCAACACGGCTTCAGTCAGTGGCGGCGGCCAGACCAACACCGCCAATGATACGGCCAGCGACTCAACCACCATCACCGTTGCGCCGCCCGACCTGACGCTTTCCAAGACACATACAGGCAGCTTCACGGTGGGCCTGAGTGCCAGCTTCACCTTCACGGTGAACAACATTGCGGCGGGCACAGCGGTCGGGACTATCACGGTCATCGACGTCCTGCCCGCTGGCCTGACACTTCCAAACGGTCCGGTGACGCTGACAGGAACCAGTGCGGCCAGCTGGTCGTGCAGTGCGGCCACTAACACCGTGACCTGCACGAGTACGGTCAATATTCTGGGAGGCGGCAGCAGCACCTTTACTCTGAGTGGCATCGTGGTGGGCGGGGCCGCCGTTCCAAGCGTGACCAACACGGCCAGCGTCAGCAATGCCGGGGAGACGGCGACGGGCAACAACTCGGCCAGCGACACGGCCACGGTGCTCCAGACCGATCTTCAAATCACCAAGACCCACGGCGCGGGCTTTGGTCCGGGCGGTTCCGGGCGCTACACCATCGCGGTCAGCAACGCGGGGACGGCCCCCAGCAGCGGGGCGGTCAGCGTGACCGACCTGCTGCCCGCTCCCCTCAGCGCAGTGGCCATCGGCGGGCCAGGGTGGAGCTGCACGCTCGCCACACTGAGCTGTACCAGAAGCGACAGCCTCGCGGCAGGGGCCAGTTACCCGGCCATCACGCTGGACGTGACGGTGAGCAGCAGTCCGCCCGCCAGCGCCACCAACACAGTGAGTGTCAGCGGCGGAAACGACGCCAACACCGGCAACAACAGCGCCCAGGACCTTACCTCCATTCCCACGACGTTCACGGGCTACACCGTCAGCGGCGCGGTCTATTCAGACCTCAACGCCAACGGCCAGCGGGACCCGGGCGAGGCCGGGGTGGCAGGCGTGATCCTGACGCTCAGGGATTCAGGAGGAACGGTCCTGACCACGGCCAGCAGCGGCGCAGGGGGACTCTACAGTTTCCCTGGACTTGTTCCCGGCAGCTACGCCGTGCTGCGTACGGCAGTGAGCGGCGCAGTCGGGACCAGCCCGGACGCCCTGAACGTGACCGTCACCTTGGCCAGCGTTTCCGGTGTGGACTTCGGCGTGTTCGCAGGCCTGAAACTGAGCGGGCAGCTCTTCCTGGACGACGGCTGGGGCGGCACGGCGGCAGGGGCCAACGACGCGCTCAGAAACGGGACCGAGGCCGCGCTTTCTGGAATGAGCGTCACAGTTTCCAATTCGGGCGGCATTCTGGCCTCGGCCATGAGCGACGGCAGTGGTCGCTATACGGTCTACCTTGCAGGCAGCGCCGGAAGCGTGACGGTGCGGGCCGATCCGAAGCAGGGCCGCAGCTATACGGCCACCGGCCTGAACGACGCCGTAACCGTGCTTCACGCCGCAACCAGCGCCACCGACCCGCTGGCCTCGCAGAGCACCCTGGACGCCACGTCTCTGGCCGGGCAGAGTGTGACCCGCAACTTCGCGCTGGTGCCGCTGCTGGCGTTGACACCCGACGCCGCGCAGACGGTGAGCAGTCCCGGCAGCGTGCTGTACCGTCAGCGGCTCACGGCGGGTACACCCGGCACACTGAGTTTCAGCCTCACGTCCGGCAGTCCCTTCGGCAGCCCGTTCAGCTATCAGCTCTGGCAGGACCTGAACGGCAACGGCGTGGTCGATCCGGCGACGGACGCGCTGCTGCTGCGTAGCGCTGGCGACACGGCGAGCGTCGCCCTGTCGAGCGGCAGTGCGCGCACCACGGGCGGCAGTCTGGCCGACCTCCAGCTGATCGTGACCGTGGCGGCTCCAGCCGGGATCGCTGCCGGCCTGAGCGACCCCGTGCGCCTGAACGTGACCCAGGCGTTGGCCAATCTGAGCGGCGTGACGCGTGTCAGCAGCGTCACCGACACGACCACCACCGGAGCGGGCGGCCTGAAACTGACAAAATACGTGCGGAACGTGTCGGCGGGCAGCGGCTTTGACCAGGTGGGCGCCGATGCCCGGTCTGGCGACACGCTGGAATACTGCATCGTGTATCAGAATTTGGGTGCGGCTGCGCTGGATACGGTGGATCTGACCGACCCTGTGCCCTCATTTACCAATACCCTGGACGGATACGGGGGCGGTCTGGGCATCCAGTATGTGCCGGGCACCCTGGTTACAGCGGGTCAGACCATCACGCCGGGAACTCCGGCCAATGCCCTGACCAGCGCGGCGGACGGTGACGCAGGCACCCTCACGCCCAGCCTTCTCAAGCTGAACCTGGGAACGGTTATCGGGGGCGGGAGAGGCAGCGTCTGCTACCGTGTAGTGGTTTACTAGAGCATTTGTCATAATAGCGGTATGACACCCTGGATCAACGGACGCAGGTACAGCTCAGACCTCCGAGAACTCGTTGTGAAAGCGGTCGAGGAGGGTCAGTCGGCTGAATCTGTCGCCCAGACGTACCGCATGAGTCT